>JAKDKQ010000509.1 GCA_030453295.1 Janibacter sp. | reverse complement strand
GCCGTCCGGACCGTCTGAACCTGTCCGGATCATGCCGGCGAAGGAAGAGGAGGCGCAGACATGCGCGCTACCCATGAGCTCGAGGTCCATGCCCAGCACCGTCGTGAGGAGCTCGTCGACCCCCACGACCCGTCCATCAGGGTCCCCGTCACGGCCATCACCCTGGCCGACAGCCCTGACGGCACCCCCAACGAGGATGTCCTCGTCTACCGCACCGTCGGACCGGGGTCGGACCCGCAGTCCGGTCTCCCGCACGCACGTGCGGACTGGATCACCGGACGCGGTGATGTCGAGGCGTACGAGGGACGCCCTCGGCACCTGATGGACGACGGGCGCTCGGCCGTGCGCCGGGGCGATGCCTCCCTGGCCTGGCAGGGGCCGGGGAGGACCCCCCTTCGTGCCGTGGACGGTCGCACGGTCACCCAGCTGCACTACGCACGCCGCGGCGATATCACCGCGGAGATGCGCTATGTCGCTCTGCGCGAAGGCTGCTCGCCCGAGCTCGTCCGTGACGAGGTCGCTGCAGGCCGGGCGATCATCCCGACCAATGTCAATCACCCGGAGTCCGAGCCGATGATCATCGGTCGGGCCTTCCTGACCAAGATCAACGCCAACATCGGCAACTCCGCGGTGACCAGCTCGATCGCGCAGGAGGTCGACAAGCTCACCTGGGCCACCCGCTGGGGCGCCGACACGGTGATGGACCTGTCGACCGGCGACGACATCCACACCACCCGCGAGTGGATCATCCGCAACAGCCCCGTCCCGATCGGCACCGTCCCGATCTACCAGGCGCTGGAAAAGGTCGACGGGCAGGCGCACGCGCTCACCTGGGAGATCTTCCGCGACACCGTCATCGAGCAGTGCGAGCAGGGCGTCGACTACATGACGATCCATGCCGGCGTGCGGCTGGCCTTCGTCCCGCTCACCGCCGACCGGGTGACCGGCATCGTCTCGCGCGGCGGATCGATCATGGCCGGGTGGTGCCTGGCCCACCACCAGGAGTCCTTCCTCTACGAGCACTTCGACGACCTGTGCGCGATCTTCGCCCGCTACGACGTCGCCTTCTCCCTCGGGGACGGGCTGCGGCCGGGATCGATCGCCGATGCCAACGACGAGGCCCAGCTGGCCGAGCTGCGGACACTGGGTGAGCTGACCGAGCGGGCCTGGGCGCACGACGTGCAGGTCATGGTCGAGGGGCCGGGCCATGTCCCGCTGCACCTCGTCAAGGACAACGTCGACCTCGAGCAGGAGTGGTGCCACGGCGCTCCCTTCTACACGCTCGGCCCGCTCGTCACCGACATCGCGCCGGGCTACGACCACATCACCTCCGCGATCGGCGCGGCCGAGATCGCCCGCCACGGCACCGCGATGCTCTGCTACGTCACGCCCAAGGAGCACCTCGGGCTGCCGGACCGTGATGACGTCAAGACCGGGGTGATCACCTACAAGATCGCGGCGCACGCCGCGGACCTGGCCAAGGGGCACCCTCGCGCCCGAGAGCGCGATGACGCACTGAGCCGGGCCCGCTTCGAGTTCCGCTGGCACGACCAGTTCGCGCTCTCGCTCGACCCGCAGACCGCGATGGCCTTCCATGACGAGACCCTCCCGGCAGAGCCGGCCAAGACCGCGCACTTCTGCTCGATGTGCGGCCCGAAGTTCTGCTCGATGCGGATCAGCCAGGACATCCGTGACGCCTACGG
>JAKDKQ010000508.1 GCA_030453295.1 Janibacter sp. | reverse complement strand
CCGACTACGCCTTCCACGCCCGCATCATCCGCAGCGGCGGCAACACCATCGTCGACGAAATGCTGACTACGATGGGCCCGCGCCTGGCCCGCCTGACCTACCAGGCCGTCATCGACAACCCGAACCCACTCGACCTGCTCTTCGACGAGCACGCCGAACTCACCGACTTGGCCGAACGCGGCGACGCCAAGGGCTTCGGCAAGGTCGTGCGCGAGCACATCAAGTCCTCGCACTTCCCCGAAACCAGGAACTGATGAAGTCCAATCCCGCACTGAGCGCTCATACACCGACAGTCGCAGACCAAGACTCTCACCCTCGCCGAGGTAGTGCTTGGCTTCGCGTCGTCCCCGCGATGTTCCTGCTCGCCTGGGGTGGCAACCACTTCACGCCTCTGGTCCACATGTACGAAGAGGACGGCGGCTACGCCATCTGGCAGGCCAACCTTCTGCTAGGCATGTACGTCGGGGGACTGATACCGGGACTCCTGGTCGCCTCGGCGCTCTCCGATCGACGCGGACGCAAACCGATCCTCGTCGCCGGAACCCTCGCCGCGATCATCGGCAGCGTTCTACTGGGCATCGGTTTCGACCTCTTCTGGCTGCTGTGCGTGGGCCGCGTGCTCGCCGGAGTCGGCGTAGGTGTCGCGATGTCGGTGGGTACGAGCTGGATCAAGGAACTCTCCTTCCCGCCGTTTGACCACAAGGCCGGAATCACCGCCGGCGCTCGCCGCCCGGCACTGACGCTGACCGTGGGATTCGCCATGGGTGCTGCCGTCACCGGTTGCCTGGCGCAATGGGGGCCTTTGCCCGAGATGATTCCCTACGCGGTTCACGCTGTGCTGAGCATCGCGGCGCTGATCATCGTCTGCACTGCGCCGGAGACTCTGACGAGGGAACATCGGTCGGTTCAGCACTGGTGGCGGGGCCTGCGGATTCCGCTCGTCGGCCACCGCACCTTCATCCGTCTCATCATTCCCGCCGCCCCGTGGGTCTTCGCCGCCGCAGGTGTCGCCTATGCGGTTATGCCCGCACTGGTCCAGAACGCGCTGGGGGAGTGGACAACCATGTACGCAACCGTGCTCACCGTCGTCACCCTGGGGGCCGGAGCGCTGGTGCAGAACCTCGTCCCACGCATCAACAAGTGGACGGGCGGACGTGCGCTGGTCGTCGGGCTCACGTTCATGACGATCGGCATGGGGTTGGCCGTCGTCGCAGCCTTGGTCGCCGACCCGATCGTCGCCTTCGTCGTCGCCATCGTGCTCGGCATCGCCTACGGAATCTGCGTCGTGGCCGGACTTGTCATCGTCCAGGCCATCGCCGAGCCGAAGGACCTCGCGGGGATCACCGGCGTCTACTACTCGCTGGCCTACTCCGGCTTCCTGCTGCCCACAGTGCTCGCGGCCCTGCTGCCGGTCATGCCCTACTCCGTGTCGCTGGGCGCGGTCGCACTCGTCTGCCTGCTCAGCCTCGGCTGCGTGTCCCTGGCATCAAAGAGCCGTGCCTGAAGTCCGTGCTTCGGCTTCGCCTACATCTAGCGCTAAAACGCCCCGTTGCAATGGGGCGTTCTAGAGCTCGTGGTGGTGGGTGTGCCTTTGCCTGGGAACAACTGCCGCCCAAGATCCGTTCACACGAGCAGAGCCACCGTCGCACCTAGGCTATGAAGATGGAGGTGACATCGTGAGCCAAGAACCACCGTCATTGTTTGA
>JAKDKQ010000090.1 GCA_030453295.1 Janibacter sp. | reverse complement strand
GCGGCGATGTCCCGGCGAGGAGTGCCGCCGGGAGGGACCGTGGGGTCCCACGGTCGCAGCCAGTGCGCGCTGCGGGTCCGCAGGGCGAGGAACTCCTCCCGGTCCCGCACGCGCAGGGGGCGAAGGGAGAGCCCCTCACCGCCCGGAGTCGTGCCCGTCAGGACGGGACCCGGCGAGCGCCTCACTGCGGCAACGAGATCCGGCCCTCGAGCCGGGTCCCGTCCGGCACGCTGGTCGGTGCCTGCGCGCTGACTGCGGCGTCGCCGACGATGCGCACGTCGGCGCCGAAGGTCACGTCGCCGTCAACGGTCAGCGAGGTGCACTCCCGCATCGACGGGACTCCCGACGGGAAGCGCGCGTCGAAGTCCCGCACGAACTTGTACGTCCCGTCCAGGCTCACCCGAGGTTCGCGGTGATCGATCCGGGAGACGATCCGCGACTGCTCGTCGAGCTCGAAGACGTCACTGCGCAGGAGCAGCAGCTCGTTGGTCGTCTTGACGGGGCGGAAGCGCGAGCGCGGCACTCGCAGAGCGACGCTCCCTGCGAAGGACTCGACAGCGGTGCCCATCGCCGACTCGATCTGGATCACCGCCGGGGAGTCCGGACGGGTGGGATCCACGGTCTTGCGGTTGACGATGATCGGCAGGCCGAGCACGCCCTGGCGGGTGCGCAGCAAGGAGTCGAGCTCGTCCAGCCCCACCCAGAGATTGTTGGTGTTGAACCACTGGTGGCGAGTCGTGTCCTGGAAGAGGTCCTGCTCCTCGTCGACGACCATCGCTGACTCACGCAGGATGAGACGACCGTCGCTCTTGCGCACCGCGACGTGACCACCCTTGCGGTCGTTGAGGGTCCGCTCGGCGACCTCAGCGGCGAAGGGGATGCCCTCGGCGATCAACCAGGCCGCGATGTCGGGGTCGCAGGTGGCGCCGAGGTTGTCGGAGTTGGAGATGAAGGCGTAGCGGATGCCCGAAGCGCGCATCTGGTCCAGCAACCCGGAGGAGGCCAGCGCCACGTACACATCGCCGTGACCCGGCGGGCACCACTCGAGCTCCGGGTCCGGCGGCCAGGCCACGGGCGCGAGGGTCTGCGCGTCGAGCTTGGGCTCCATGTTTTGCAGGAAGTCGAGGGGGAGACTCTGATGGGCCATCTGCGGATAGCGCTCCAGGATCTCCAGCGATCTGTCGCGAGTGAGGAAGGTGTTCATCAGCGTCAGGGGCGGCCGGGAGCCATAACGCTCCTCGAGACCGATGAGCTGGCGGACGATGATGTCGAGGAAGGTCAGCCCGTCACGGGCCACGAGCGCCGCCTTGGGCCCCGACATCCCCATGCTCGTGCCGAGTCCGCCGTTGAGCTTGATGACGGCGACCTGCGCCAGGGCGGCGCGGCGCTCGTCATCGCTGACCTCGATGGCGGCCAGCTCGGGCACCTCGACGAGTGGCTCGATGCTGTCCTCGAGGATCGTGCCCTGAGCGCCGTCGGCGAGCTGCTGCCAGTAGTCCTCGAAGACGGTGATCGCACGATGGTCAACGCCGCGCTCGGTCATCTTGCGAACAGCCTCGGCAAGCCCCTCAGGTCTCATGCGGGCCACCCTACGATGCAGTCATGACACCCGACTCGACGACGAAGGGAGACGTCCGTCGCGTCTTGCGGGGACGACGCAGGGAGCTGGCCGCCTCCAGAGACCTCACCTCGGACGCCCTCGCGCTGGCCGAGCACCTCGACGCACTGCCCCCGGGCGCGGCACCGCGGTCGACGCCCGGCACGATCCTGTCCTACGAGTCACTCCCCCACGAGCCGCCCACGACCGCGATCAACGCAGCGCTGCGAGCGCGGGGCCACCGGGTCCTCGTGCCGATCACCCTCCCCGACATGCAGCTCGACTGGAGCGGCCTCGACGACCCGGGACGATCCCCCTTCGGCATCACGGTGCCTGCAGCCGCCGATCTCGTCCTCGCGCCCGGGTTGGCGGTCGACACCACCGGCACGCGGCTGGGCCAGGGCGGTGGCTGCTACGACCGGGTGCTGCCGATGCTGAGGGCGGGGACGCCGGTCATCGTCCTGCTCCACCCGGGCGAGCACACGAGCGAGCCTCTCCCCCACGAGCCGCACGACATCCCGATCGCGTGGGTCCTCACGGCACACGGGTGCACACCGTCCCATCGCGTCCTGGGGTCTACTGCGCCGCAGGGGTGAGGACCAGCCTGTCCTGGGCGCTCTCCCGCACCGCGTCCTCGCTGCTCGGCCACGGGTAGGTGCGTCCCGCGAGCCAGGCGTCGATCTGGTCGTCGTAGTGGTCGCTGAAGGGATGTCCTGACGCCCCGGTCTGGTTGACCCACCGCGATGCGTCGAGGTCACCGAGGTCGACGACCATCCGCATCGAGGGAGCCGAGGTCACCGCGAAGCCCTGCGACGCATCCCAGTTGGTCGCGTTGACCGTCGCCGAGCCGCCACGGACGGGGTGCGGACCGGAGTTGACCAGCCTGCGCACCGGCGCGGGGATGCCGTCACCGCCGAGCACCTGGTGCCGGAAGGTGACGCGATGCAGCTGGTCCCACTGCCACGTCGCGGGGTCCTTGCCCAGCTGACGGGTCAGGTCGAGTCGGGCGTCGACGAGCGCCCGTCGCAAGATCTCGTCCCGCCCCTCGACGACACCGGCCGTGGTGCGGTCGTCCCACCAGCCGCTGCGGGGCTTGTCCAGCAGCCCGGTCACGGCCTGCCAGTACTGCGACCCGCCGCTGGCCTGCAGATCTGCGGGGAGGTCGTCGTTGAAGGTCAGCGCCACGATCCGCTGCCACACCGCGTTGAAGTACATCGCGGCGGCTGCATCCTCCCCGTGCCCCGCCGGCTGACGACCGTCCCAGTCACGCAGCAGGCCGCGCGCGTCCTCGGTGAAGGGGTCGTCGATCTGCACGTCGAGCAGCGGGCCGAGGAGCGCCGGCGCGAGGCCATTGTCCGTGTCGAGCTGGACGCGCGCCATCTTGTCCGGGCTCACCTTGTCGTCACCCTCGAGCAGGTCTCGGATGCGCTGGGAGCGGTAGCCGGAGTCCCACTCCGTCGTGAGGAAGGGGGTGGTGCTCACCGTGACCTGCTGGTTGGCCGTGACGAGCAGCCCCTCCGGCGGGTCGAGCACGCTCGGCATGTCGTCGAAGGGGACATATCCCGTCCAGTCGTAGTCCGAGTCCCATCCCGGAGCCGGCACGTAGCCGGGCGGGTTGTCGCCGACAGCCTTGCGGATCGGCACCTGCCCGGGCGCCTGGTAGCCGATGTGACCGGCCGTGTCGGCGTAGACGAGGTTCTGGCTCGGGACGGCGAAGTCGCGCGCCGCAGCACGGAACTCGTCCCAGTCGGACGCGGTGTTGAGTCCGAGCAGGGCATCAGCGGTCGTGCTCGGCCGCAGGGCCGTCCACGCGAAGGAGACCGCGTAGTCGCTCGTGGCCCGTCCCTCGACCTCGACCTCTTCCCCGGCCGCCGCGACGGAGGGGACAGCGTCCGAGAGCAGCGGGCCGTGCCCGGTGGAGCGCACGGTGATCTGCTGGCTGGGGCCGCCTGCGACCCGGATCGTCTCGGTGCGCGTCTCCAGCGGGCGCAGCTCGCCGTCGCGCAGGTACTCGTCGCCGGTGATCTGCTCGAGGTAGAAGTCGGTCACGTCGGGCGCGAGGTTGGTGAACCCCCACGCGATGTCGCGGTTGTGCCCGATGATGACGCCCGGGACGCCGGCGAAGGTGTACCCGGACACGTCCATGGGGCAGGCCTGCGTGACCTCACGGCAGTGCAGGCCCATCTGGTACCAGATGCCCGGCATGCTCACCCCGAGGTGCGGGTCATTGGCCAGCAGCGGCGATCCGGTCGTCGAGCGCTCGCCGGAGACCACCCAGGAGTTGGAGCCGATCCCCTCCCCGCGACCGAGCAGCGTCGGCACGGCGTCGACCGCGGCAGCGGTGTCGAGCAGTGCGGTGGTCGCGCCGGGGTGTGCCGCGGCCGATGACGAGGCGGGCTTCGCCCCCTTCGTCCCCTGCCCGTCGGCTCCCGGTGACGAGGGCTTCCGCTCCGGGTCGGGTCGCCAGTCCTTGCCCGAGAGGATCGGTGCGTGCTCCGACGTGGGGTACCCGGGGTAGAGCTCGGCGAGCATGGAGTCGCTGACCCGCCCCTGCAAGGCCGCCCGCGTCAGCTCGCCGGTGTAGTTGCCGCGCAGGTCCCAGGCCATCGCCTTGAGCCAGGCGAGGGTGTCGACGGATGTCCACGGCTCGACGCGGTACTCGGGCAGGCTGAGCGACAAGACCGTGTACTCGAGCGCCATCGACGACGGCGAGCCCTTGTCCTCGATCCACGCGTTGACCCCGTCGGTGTAGGCCGCGATGGCCCGGCGGGTCTCCGGCTCGAGCATCGGCAGCTCCTGCTCGGCCACCCGACGCCAGCCCATCGTGCGGATCACCCGGTCGGTCTCGACGCCCGGCTCGCCCACGAGCTCGGCGAGACGGCCAGCCGTGATGTGCCGGCGGGTGTCCATCTCGAAGAAGCGGTCCTGCGCCTGCACATAGCCCTGGGCGCGCATGAGATCGCCCATGGTGTCGGCATAGATGTGGGGGACGCCGCGCTCATCACGCAGCACCTCGACCTCGCCGGTGAGCCCACGCATCTCCAGCGTCCCGCTCGTCTGGGGAAGGGGGCGGCGCCCCTGTCCGATGACGACTCCGGCGAGCACCACGACGAGCACGACGACGAGTGCGAGCGTCGCGTAGAGGCTGCGGCGTACCTTACGGACCAGGGTCACCCTGCGAGACTAGACGCCGGGGACGACGAGAGGGGGCTGCGGTGACGATGACCGAGCAGGCCTCCGCCTTCGGTCTCGCGGACCTGTCTCTCGTCCTCCTGGCCGGGTCGCTCGTGCTCGTCGTGGCGGTCGCAGCGGTCCGCCTGGCCACCAGCTCCGGCCTGCCGACGCTCCTGCTCTACCTGGCGATCGGGCTCGCGGTGGGCAAGGAGGGCCTCGGGATCCCCTTCGACTCCGACCAGGTCGCGCAGGTCCTCGGCTACTGCGCCCTCGTGCTCATCCTCATCG
Source organism: Janibacter sp. (assembly GCA_030453295.1). Classification (GTDB taxonomy): domain Bacteria; phylum Actinomycetota; class Actinomycetes; order Actinomycetales; family Dermatophilaceae; genus Janibacter. The sequence goes on along the minus strand of JAKDKQ010000090.1, from coordinate 2,554 downwards.
AAGGTGGCCTGACGACGACGTGGTCATCGATCCGCTCCTCCGTGGGGCCGGCCATGGCCCTGTCGACCGTCGGCGTCCTGGTGTCGGTCGGGGTGGTGGCGGTCGCCCTGCACGAGATCCTGCACACCGACTGGCAGATCAGTCTGCTCATCGGCGCGATCCTCGCCTCGACCGACGCCGCTGCCGTCTTCTCCGTCCTGCGGGTGGTGCCGCTCCCGCGACGACTCTCCGGGATGCTCGAGGCCGAGTCCGGGTTCAACGACGCCCCGGTCGTGCTGCTCGTGACCGCGCTGTCCCTGCAGGTCGCCAATCCTGCCGAGGCCGAGCCGTGGTGGAGCATCGGGCTCCTGGCGGTCGCCGAGCTGGCCGGGGGCGCGCTCGTCGGTCTGGCGATCGGCTGGCTCGGCGGCACGCTCATGCGCCGCCTGGCGTCGGGGACCTCCGGCCTGTTTTCCCTCGGCGTCGTCGCGATCGGCGTGCTCGCCTACGCCAGCGCGGCCACGATCCACACCTCGGGGTTCATCGCCTGCTACCTCGCCGCCCTCGTGCTGGGCAACATGCACCTGCCGCACCGGCAGTCCGTCACCGGTTTCGCCGAGGCACTCGGCTGGCTGGCCCAGATCGGGCTCTTCGTCATGCTCGGGATGCTCGCCACACCGTCCGGCTTCGTCGACCAGGCGCCGCGCGCGATCCTCGTCGGGCTCGTCCTGCTCCTCGTGGCCCGGCCGCTGTCCGTGCTCATCTCGCTCACCCCCTTCGGCGTCCCCTGGCGGGAGCAGGCCTTCATCTCCTGGGCCGGACTGCGCGGCGCGGTACCCGTCGTGCTGGCCACCGTCCCGATCACCAACAACGTGCCCGGCATCGAGTGGGTCTTCGATCTTGTCTTCATGCTCGTCGTCATCTTCACGCTCGTACAGGCCCCGCTCATGCCGTGGGTTGCTCGGGCGCTGCGCGTCACCGAGCCCAGCCGGGCCACCGGGGTCATCGTCGAGGCAATGCCCCTGGAGGAGCTCGGCGCGCAGCTGCTCGAGATCGCGGTCGCCCCGGGGTCCAAGCTCGCCGGCGTCGAGATCTACGAGCTGCGGCTGCCCAAGGGGGCCAATGTCTCGCTCGTGGTGCGCGACCAGGAGACCTTCGTCCCCGACGCCCACACCCGCCTGTGGCCCAAGGACCGGCTCCTCGTCGTCACCCCCGGCGACCTGCGCGAGGCAACGGAGAACCGCTTCCGGGCCGTGTCCGCGAACGGCCGCCTGGCTGGCTGGCGCGGCGACGTATCATAGGGCCCGTTATGCCTACCTATGCCTACGCCTGCGCCGACTGCGGCCACGCCTTCGACATCGTCCAGTCCTTCAGCGAGGACTCGCTGACGGTGTGCCCCAGCTGCGGCGGCAATCTGCGCAAGCAGTTCAACGCCGTCGGCGTCGTCTTCAAGGGAGGCGGCTTCTACCGCAACGACTCCCGCGCGAGCAGCTCCTCGAGCGACACGGCGAAGCCGAGCACCTCGAGCGGCGACTCGAGCACCTCCTCGAGCAACGACTCGTCGTCGAGCTCGACGGGCGGCTCCGGCAGCTCCAACGGGTCCTCCACGAGCAGCTCGTCCACACCCTCGAGCACCTCGAGCGCTGCGTCCACCGCCAGCTGATCGACCACCCGCGCGGGACCACGTGTCCCTAGCGTCGAGGCATGGCCTCCTCCCGTCTGGCGAAGCAGTTCCCCTCCCTCTTCGGGCCCTCGCGGCGCGCGGCCTGGCGGCTCTCGCTGGTGCGGCGAGCCCTCGCGGTCGTCGCGATCCTGCTGGCACTGCACCTGACCCTCGGCGCCGTCCGCCCGCCCGCAGCCGCCCCCGCACCGGCCACTGAGCGCGCGGGGCCCGAGCTGTCGCTCCCCCTCGCCATGCCGGCCGACCACCTGCTCCCCGGCGACACCGTGGCGGTCTACCTGCCCGGCCGTGGATCCCCGGTCGCCACGGGCGCCCGCATCTCCGGCACCTCGCAGACCCCATCAGGCACCACCGTGGCGCGAGTCACCCTGCGGCGCACCGATGTCGAGCCGATCCTGCGCCAGATGGGGGATGCCGGGGCCGGGCAGGGCGGTTTCGTCCTCGTCGCCGGTGGTTGAGCGGCCCACGACACACGTGTAGAGCGGGCGTTCCGGCCGCAGATGGGTCACACTGTGAGACGAGTGATGCCTCGTGTGTCACGCCCCTGTCCCCCATCCGGAAGGAGACCCTCATGTCGGGCTTCAAGGACTTCCTCATGCGCGGCAATCTCGTTGAGATCGCCGTCGGTCTGATCATCGCCACCTCGTTCGCCACGGTCGTCTCGACCTTCACCGCCGTCATCCTCTCGCTCATCGCGAAGGTCCTCGGCGCGAACCCGAACTTCGACTCCTTCAAGCCGGGCGACGTGCCGGTCGGTGCCTTCATCACCGCCGTCGTCGCCTTCGTCATCCTCGCCGCCGTCGTCTACTTCGGTGTCGTCAAGCCGTACACGGCGGCCCGCGCGCGCTTCATCAAGTCCGACGAGCAGACCACGGACGAGTCCGTCGAGCTCCT
>JAKDKQ010000089.1 GCA_030453295.1 Janibacter sp. | reverse complement strand
CCTTAAGGAGGTGCGCACCTCAGGCGCGCGACCTTAAGGAAATGCGGAGTCGGGTCAGGCGGTGAGCAGGATCTTGCCGATGTGACCGCTCGCCTCGAGCTCGCGGTGGGCGTCGGCGGCGCGGTCCAGGGGATGGGTGCCCTGGATGATCGGCTTGACGGCGCCGTCCTCGATGAGCGGCCAGACGTGCTCGCGCACGGCGGCGACGATGGCCGCCTTCTCCGCGGCGGGCCGCGCTCGCAGCGACGTCGCGATGACCGCAGCGCGCTTGCGGAGCATCATGCCCAGGTCGAGCTCGCCCTTGCGGCCACCCATGAGCCCGATGACGACGAGACGGCCCGCAGTGGCGAGTGCGTCGACATTGCGGGGCAGGTACTTCGCCCCCATGAGGTCGAGGATGACGTCGGCCCCACGACCATCGGTCGCCGCCGTGATCTCCTCGACGAAGTCCTGCTCGCGGTAGTTGATGAGCACCTGCGCACCGAGATCGCCGCACACGTCGAGCTTGGCCTGTGACCCCGCGGTCACGGCGACCCGGGCACCTGCGGCCGTGGCGAGCTGGGTGGCCATCGTGCCGATGCCCGAGGACCCGCCGTGGACGAGGAAGGTCTCGCCCGGCTGCAGGTTGGCGGTCATGAAGACGTTGGACCACACCGTGCACGCCACCTCGGGCAACCCGGCGGCGTCGATGAGGGAGACCCCCTGCGGCACCGGCAGGAGCTGGGCCGCGGGCACGAGGACCTGCTCGGCGTAGCCGCCGCCATCGACGAGGGCGCAGACCTCGTCACCGACGGACCAGCCCTCGACGTCGGGACCGACCTCGCGGATCGTGCCCGAGACCTCGAGACCGGGGAGGGGGGAGGCCCCCTTCGGCGGTGGGTAGTGCCCCAGGCGCTGCATGACGTCCGCGCGGTTGACCCCGGCGGCCACCATGTCGACGACGACCTGGCCGGGGCCAGCGGTGGGCGCGTCGACGTCGGTGATCTGCAGGACGTCGGCGTCGCCGGGCTCGGTGATGGAGACGCCGCGCATCAGGAGACCTTGTCGAGCTCTCCGCCGGTGTTCTGCATCGCGAAGGGAAGATGACCGGAGGACTTCTTGTAGAACGAGGCTGCCTGACGCGTCGCCATCGTGCGGGCCAGGCCCATCGCCAGGCCAGCGAGCGCGGCGAAGGCGATGGCCTCACCGATGGGGTTGTCCGGGTTGTTGGGATCGATGTCCTGGCCACTGCCGAAGCGTGACCACACGATGGAGACGATCTTGTTGGCGACGATGCCGGCGACGATCGCCGAACCGGTGCCGAGCAGCTTCCAGACCATGTTGCCCACGGGATGTCCTTTCACGACAGGTGGTCGACGGACTCGACCACCCGGTACGAGCACAACCCTGCCACAGGAGCGCCGGTCCGTACGGGGTCACCGGAGACGGCGCTATGCTGGAGGGGCACGACAGGGGAGCGCACAGCGCTGAGAGTGCGGGCAACCGCAGACCCTCGTACCTGATCCGGTTCGCACCGGCGTAGGGAGTCGAGTCTCAGGACCTGATCGTCGATGGCACGACGTCAGCGTCGGGTCGCGACGGCAGGCCCTCCCTGTGGGATACCGACACAGGAGAAGCACCGCATGACCGCCACCAAGACACCGGCCGCCTCGAGCGCCCGGACAGTCCTCGCCACCGGCCAGCTCATGGGCTGGCGCACCATCGACCTGCTGACCATCGCCTTCCTCGGCGTGGCCTTCGGCGTGGCCTACTGGGGTTACGGCCTGATCTACAACGGGCCGATCTCCGCGCTGGGTCTGGCCTTCCAACCGCTCTTCGGCCTCTTCGTGGGCTTCTGGTTCATCGCCGGCGTCGTCGGCGGGCTCGTGGTCCGCCGGCCCGGCGCAGCGCTGGCCTGCGAGCTGATCGCAGCGATCGTCTCGGCGCTCTTCGGCAACCAGTGGGGAGTGACGACCGTCGTCTCCGGGCTCGCCCAGGGCATCGGCGCCGAGCTGGCCTTCGCGATCTTCGCCTACAAGGCCTTCGGCCCGGCCGTCGCGGTCCTCGCCGGCGCGCTCTCGGCCCCCCTCGAGTGGATCTACGAGGCCTACGCCTACTTCGCCGACTGGACCTGGGCGTGGAAGCTCGCCTACCTGCCCCTCATGGTCATCTCCGGCATCGTCATCGCCGGGGTCGGTGGCTGGTTGCTCACTCGCGCGCTGGCGCGGGCCGGTGCGCTCAACCCCTTCCCCCCGGGCCAGGAGGTCCTCGAGCGGAGAGCGGTCTGACCGCCTCCGAGCTCCCCACCTCCCTGGATGGAGGTGGACGCGCGGGCGATCCGTCCGCGCGTCCACCGGCACCGCCGACAGGGGGCGATGTCGTCGTCCGCGGCGTCACCTGGCGACCTGCCGGGCGAAGGGAGCCGGTCCTGCGCGACATCGACCTCACCCTCCCCGCGGGTCAGCGAGTCCTGCTCGTCGGACCGAGCGGGTCCGGCAAGTCCACCCTCCTGCGGGCACTGGCCGGTCTGCTCCTCACCGTCGACTCGGGCGACCTCACGGGTGAGGTGACGGTCGACGGCCGCGCCCCCGGGACCCGACCCGGGGCCGTCGGGCTCGTCCTGCAGGAGCCCGGCTCGGGGACGGTCGCGGCGACGGTGGCGCGCGATGTGGCCTTCGGCCTGGAAAACATCGGGTTGCCCGCGGACACCATGCCGGCGCATGTCGAGGCCGCCCTGACCGCAGTCGGCCTGGACCACCTCGACGGCGACACCCCGACAGGGGCGCTGTCCGGTGGACAGACCCAGCGGTTGGCACTCGCGGGCGCGCTCGCGCTGCGCCCCACCCTGCTGCTGCTCGACGAACCAACCGCGATGCTCGACGAGGCGAGCGCAGCCACGGTCCGAGATGCCGTCGTCCACGGCGCCGCCGGACTCACGACCGTCGTCGTCGAGCATCGCATCGAGCCGTGGCTCGAGCACGCTGACCGGATCATCGTGCTGGGCCGCGACGGCCGGATCAGCCACGATGGGACGCCCGTCCAGGTGCTCGCGGACCACGGCGACGAGCTCGCCGCGGACGGCATCTGGGTGCCGGGAGTCGCCGCGCCCGAGCCCCTCGCCATCGACCTCGGCGCACTCGCCCGCCCTGCCGGCCCCGGCGCCGGCCTGCTCACCTGCGAGCCGGTGCGCGTCGAGCGCCGCCGCAACCACCTCGACGGCAGCAGCGACGTCTCGACCGCGCTCATCACCGAGGCCCCGCTCGAGGTGGCCGCCGGCCGGGCCACCGCACTCGTCGGCCCGAGTGGTGGGGGCAAGAGCACCTGGCTGGCGACGATCGCCGGACTCATCCCCCCTTCGTCCGGGCGGGTGGTGACCAGTGATGGCCGGGCGGTCGCCGAGCTGCCTGCGACCGAGGTGGCCCCGCTCCTGGGCTGGGTGCCGCAGTGGAGCTCCAGCGCGCTGCTGTCGCGCACCGTCCTGGACGAGGTGCTCCTCACCGGGCGCACCCTCGGCACGGCCGACGAAGGGGTGGCCCGTCACCTCCTCGACGTGCTCGGCCTGGCCCACCTGGAGCGTGCCGATCCACAGACCCTCTCCGGCGGTGAGCAGCGTCGACTCGCCGTGGCCGCCGCTCTCGCTCACGGACCCGGCGCCGTCCTGGCCGACGAGCCGACCGTCGGGCAGGACCGTGGGACCTGGGCTGCCGTGACCGGCCTCCTCCTCTCGCACCGCGCGCGGGGCGGGGCGGTGGTCACGGCCACCCACGACCCCGACCTCGTGGAGCTCGTCGACGAGGTGCGGTACGTGCGCACGCCGCCGCCGCAGCCCGAGCGAGCCACCCCTCCTGCTGTGCTGTCGGCCTGCGGCCCGCTCTCCCTCGTGGCCGCGGCAACGATCCCGATGGTCGCTGCGGTGCTCTCGCCCGGCTGGCGGGTCTCCCTCGTGGTCCTGGCCCTGCTTGCCGTCGGGGCGGTGGTCGGCCTCGCCAACCGCCCGGGCACCGGCGGCTGGACGCTGCCCGGCCGCTGGCGCGGTCTGGCCATCCGTCTGCTCCCGGGTGCGGTCGGCGGCCTGAGCGTCGGCTGGTCGACCTGGCTCCTCGGGTCGCACGATGTCGAGACCGCGCTGTCGGCCGCCCTGCGTCTGCTCGTCATCGTCGTACCCTCGGCGATCACGCTCGCCTTCATCGACCCGGACGATCTCGCCGACCACCTCGGTCAGCGACTGCGACTCCCCGCGCGGCCGGTCGTGGCTCTCGGGGCTGCGCTGCAGCGGGTGCAGTCCTTCGGTGCCGCGTGGTCCGAGGTCGGCTGGGCCCGGCGCCTGCGCGGCCAAGGTGTCTCCTGGCGGCAGCCACGCTCGGTGGTCGCACACCTGTGGGCCTCCACCTTTGGCATGCTGCTGCGCTCGCTCGGGTCGGCGGCCACCCTGGCGGTGGCGATGGACGCACGTGGCTTCGCCTCCGGCGGGCGGCGGACCTGGGCCGAGGCTGCACCGTGGCGCCTGGCCGACACCCTCGTCGTGCTCGCGTCACTCAGCACCGTCCTCGTCGTGGTCATCGCCCGACTCTGAAGGCAGGATGGGGGACATGGCACGTCTCCTCGTCGTCCACCACAGCCCGACACGCTCCACCCGCGCGCTGCTCGACGCGGCGCTCGAGGGCGCGCATCACCCCGACATCGAGGGGGTGGAGGTGCAGGTCGTCCCGGCCCTCGAGGCCACTGCCGACGATGTCCTCGCCGCGGACGGTTATCTGCTCGGGACTCCCGCCAACTTCGGGTACATGTCGGGCGCGCTCAAGCACTTCTTCGACTCGACCTTCCTCCAGGTCGGTGGCGCGCTCGATGACTCCGGTGGTGCCGGCGACGGCTCAGGGGGAGGAGGCACGGCCAAGCGGCCGTACGGCCTGTGGGTGCACGGGCGCTACGACGTCACGGGCGCCGTGCGGGCCGTGACCGGGATCGTCCAGGCTCTCGACTGGAAGCAGTCCGCCGACGTCCTCGAGGTCGTCGGGGATGTCGACGACGCCGCCCTCGCAGCGGCCACCGAGCTCGGCGGGACCTTGGCTGCGCTGCTCGCCTGACGGTGGGATCAGCCCCGACGGGCGGGGATCACCCCTGGGCGATCCCTTGGGGGGAACGGGGCGTCAGGCGTGACGCGGGGCGTAGCGGCTGTGGCGTGCGGTGTAGCGGGCATTGGAGCGACGGATGGCGACGGCGGCACTGACGACCACGAGGGCGTAGATGCCGAGGGCGATCCACCCGGCGAGCCAGGTGGCGGCTGCGCCGATGACGACGACCGAGACGAGGACGCAGGCCATCGCGACGAGGTTGCGGCGGATCGCGGCGACGGACTCAGGGGTCGCGTGTCGGCTGCGCAGGTTGTGGCCGATCGGGGTGGCGACGTGCTCGACGTCATCCGCGGGCACCTCGACGGCAGTGATCTGGCTCTGGCCGGGGACCGCGGCCTCCTCGACGGCATCGCGGTAGGCCAGACGAGGGATGACAGCGGTGTCCACCGTGTCGTCGTCGGTCGCGAGCATCGCCTCGAGGTCCTGCGCCTGGATGGCCCAGGTCGGCAGATCGGTCGGGGCAGTGCGGGACGAAGTCATGCGCGCCGTGCTCATGAGTGTCATGATCCCGCGCCCTGAGCAGGATCCGGGGGAGGCCTAAGCCCTCGGGCGTGTCTTCAGGCGCGCGATGAGCCCGGTCACATCTGTCACACGAGCCTCATGGGTGTTGACGAGGTCGCGAGCGGCCACGAGAGCGGCGCGTGCTTGCGACTCGGCACGTCGGGCGTCCTCCAGGTCGCGCTGCGCCTCGCGCAGCTCCTCGCGGGCCTCCTCCAGCTCCTGCTGACGGGCCACCTCGGCCTCGTCCGCGACGGTGCTGTCGTCGTCGCCCTCGTCATCGGGCTCGCTCGCCGGGTCATCGGGCAACGGCGGCACCAGCCGAAGGGGGGTCGCCACCGCGTCGTCGAGCTCGACCTCGCCGAAACCTGCGTAGGACAACGGCCGCAGCAGGCTGCCGGATGCGAGGGCGCGCCCGCTCTGCTCGTCGGCGAGGGCAGCGACGGCCGTTGCGTCGACATCGTCCTGGGTGGCGGGTCCGTACGTGGTGCCGTGTGCTCCGGCACAGCGGCCGGCTGCCGCGATGAGGGCGTCGATGATGGCCCGACGCTCCGGCCTGGCCTCGCCCAGTGCAGCCATGTCGCCCTGGGACTGGGCGGCGCGCATGCGCGCGCCGAGCCGGTTGAGATCGGCGATGGCCCGGGGCTCGTCGCGGGCCACGCGGTTGAGCAGCCACGCGGCCACGGTCGGCTTGCGCAGGGCCTTGATCTCGGCGGCGAGAGCGGGGTCCTCCCCCTTGGCCGCGGTGGACAACCGCGTGCGGGTCGCGACGAAGTCCTCGAGCGGGGCTCCGTAGAGCTCGTCGACGGCAGCACGCAGATCCATGGGGCCGATCCTGCCTCAGTCGTGCCGGTCGGCGATGCGGGTGAGCCGCGCGACGTACTCGGCCCAGCGATCGGCGTCCCACTCGGGCAGGTTGTTGCCCTCGGACCGCAGGCCGACCCGACCGTCGAGCTGCTCGCGCAGGATGTCGGCATGGCCAGCGTGACGCGCCTCGTCGAGCGCCATGTGGATGATGATCTGGCCCAGCGTCACGGCGCGGCGGCCCTCCGCCCACCACGCCACGGACCCCTCGGCGTCCAGGGGCAGCGCCTCGATCGTCGCGTCCGCGTGGTCGAAGCAGGCCTGGCTCCAGGCGAGCACATCGGCCATGGACTCACCCTCCGTGGCGAACATGTCCTCGTTGTCGTCCGGGTCGACGCCCTCGATCTCCCAGGGCAGCACCAGCTCGCTCGGGCGAGCAAAGGTCTCCCCGAAATAGCCCAGCTCGCAGGCCGCAGCGTGCTTGACCAGCCCCAGCAGGTTGGTCCCTGTCGGCGTCCGCGGCAGCCGGGCATCACGCTCGCTCAGCCCGTCGAGCTTGAGCAGCAGCGCAGCCCGCTGCGCCTTGAGGTACCCGTGCAGGTGCTCCTTGAGGTCTGTCATGGGTCCACCCTGCCAGTGAGGTGCGACAGGGGGAGCGCACATCCGGCACCCACCGCAGTCCCAGCCGGTCCCAAGGTCAGGCCCCTACGGTCTGTCGGATGACACAGATCTCGCACCCCGGGCGTTGGCTGACGGGGCTGACCCTGCTCCTCGTGGCCGGCACCCTGGTCGCGGCCGGGCTGCAGGACGTGCGGGCCGATCGTGCTGGTGCGCCGGTCTTCGCCTTCCTCTTCTGGAACCTCTTCCTGGCGTGGGTCCCGTACACGCTGGCGCTGGTCATGACCGGGCTGCACCGGGCGCGGGCGTCGGGCTGGGTGCTCGGGGCGATCGGCGCCGTGTGGCTGGCCTTCCTGCCCAACGCGCCGTACATCCTCACCGACTTCATCCACCTGGGCGCGATCCCCGGTGCCCCGCGCTGGTTCGACGCGCTGCTCATCGGGTCCTTCGCCGGGACCGGGTTGCTGCTCGGGCTGGCCTCCCTCCTCCTCGTCCACCACGTCGTGGAGGCGCGCAGGGGCCGGGTCGCCGGGTGGGTGCTGGCGATCGGCTCGCTCGCCCTGTCGTCGATCGGGATCTACCTCGGGCGCTTTCCGCGCTTCAACTCCTGGGACGTGCTG
>JAKDKQ010000507.1 GCA_030453295.1 Janibacter sp. | reverse complement strand
CCCGGGTTTGTCAGACGGTCAGTTCTGCCGGGAGCGGGTGCTCGTCGGCGTGGTTGTGACGGTAGTACTCGGCCTCGATCTCTGCCGGGGTTTGGTAGGCCAGCGAGGAGTGGAGCCTGGTGTGGTTGAACCAGTCGACCCAGCCGAGGGTGGCGAGCTCGAGGTCGTCCCTGCCGCGCCACGGCCCTTCCCAGTAGACGAGTTCGGCCTTGTAGAGGCCGTTCACGCTCTCGGCGAGGGCGTTGTCGTAGGAGTCGCCGACGGTCCCGATCGAGGCATGAAGGCCGGCCTCGATCAGCCGGTCGGTGTACCGGATGGAGGTGTACTGGCTGCCCGCATCGGAGTGATGGACCAGCCCGGTGACGTCGCGCCCGGCACGGCGCCGGCTCCACAAAGCCATGTCCAACGCGTCCAGCGGCAGATCGGTCTTCATCGACGAAGCTGCCCGCCAACCCACGATCATCCGAGAGAACACATCGATGGCGAACGCGACGTACACAAACCCGGCGAAGGTGGCGACGTAGGTGAAGTCGACCACCCACAGCTCGTTCGGGCGGGTCGCGGTGAAGTCCCGCTTGACCAGGTCCGCGGGCCTGATCGCAGCGTCGTCCGCGATGGTGGTCCGCACCCGGCGATCACGCCGAACCCCTTGCATCCCAGCGGTTTTCATCAACCGCTCAATGGTGCACCGCGCCACCGGCGAGCCGTGGACGGTGACGCCCTCACGACACAGCTGATGGTAGATCTTCCGCGCCCCGTACAACCCGCCCCGTGACGCCTTGTGGACCCGGCACACCTCGTCCAGGACCAGCTCGTCACGCATCGCCCGAGCCGACAGGCCTCGAGCACGAGCGGCGTAGTAGGTGCTCGGGGCGATCGGGCAACCGTGCTCGGTGAGCACCCTGCAGATCGGCACGACCCCGAACCTCTTGTGGTGGGCGTCGATGAACGCGCTCACCACGGCAGTCGCGGGTCGAGCTCCCGCGCGAAGAAAGACGATGCGGCGAGCAGAATTTCGTTGGCTCGCTTGAGCTCACGAACCTCGGCCTGCAACGCCTTGATCGAGGCCGCATCCGTGCTCGTGGTCCCGGGCCGGCGGCCTTCATCGATCTCTGCTCGACGGACCCACCCCCGCAACGTGTCGGGCACGACCCCGACCTTCGGCGCGATCCGCTTGACCGCCGCGTTCAGCGACAACGACGTGTCCTCGCTCATCGCCTCCGCGACCAACCGCTGCGCCCGATCACGCAGCTCGTCCGGGTACTTCCTGGGTGCTGGCATAACTCCACCTTTCCGTGGAATCAGACCGTCCACCAGACCCGGGGCGATTCACCGGCGCGAGTGCGATCGACATCGGGATCCTCGGGCGCCGGGCGCCCGTGGCACGGCATGCGAGCGATGCCACGGGGGCGCTCCTCTTCGCGCTCGAGGAGGTGGCGCCCGAGTGCGCCCACCTCGTCCGACCCGGCCAGCGCGGACCGCTCGTCCATGCCAGCGCCAGCGACGTGTCGTCGGTGCCGCACCCCGGCCGGGTGCGTGGCCGGGTCGAGCTGACCGGCAGGGCGCAGGTCATGAGGAAGCCCGTGTGCGAGGAGCTGCTCGAGCACCTCGGGCTCACAGAGGGGCAGCCCGTCGCGAGGCTCGTCCCGGACACGATCACGCTCGCATGGTCCGTGGAGTGCCGGCCCACCCGACCGGCGCTGGTGGACGTCGCCGTCTGCA
>JAKDKQ010000506.1 GCA_030453295.1 Janibacter sp. | reverse complement strand
TACACCAAGGGACTGCTCGAGTCGATCCCGCGCCTGGACCAGAAGGGGCAAAAGCTGTCGGCCATCGGTGGCCTGCCGCCCAACCTCACCCGCATCCCCAGCGGCTGTGCCTTCCACCCCCGATGCGTGATGGCCCAGGACATCTGCCACACCGAGCGGCCCGAGCTGCTCGACATCGGCCCGCAGCGCCAGTCGGCGTGCCATTTCAGCCAGGAGGTGCTTGATGCCTGAGGTGATCCTCAAGGCCAGTGGCCTGAAGAAGCACTACCCGATCAAGGGCGGCGTCCTGCGTCGCACGGTCGGTCACGTCAAGGCGGTCGACGGCGTCGACTTCGAGCTCTACAAGGGTGAGACGCTCGGCATCGTCGGCGAGTCCGGGTGCGGCAAGTCCACCCTCGGTCGGCTGCTCATGCGGCTCGAGGACCCCACCGAGGGCACGGTCGACTTCGACGGCGTCGACATGTACGCCCAGTCCGGCAGCGACATGCGCAAGCTGCGGCGTGACATCCAGATCGTCTTCCAGGACCCGTACACCTCGCTCAACCCTCGACGCACCGTCGGTGAGATCGTGGCGGAGCCGCTGGAGATCCACTCCGAGGTCGTGCCCAAGGGCGATCGCAAGCGTCGGGTGCAGGAGCTGCTGGAGCTCGTCGGGCTCAACCCCGAGCACATCAACCGCTACCCGCACCAGTTCTCGGGAGGCCAGCGTCAGCGCATCGGCATCGCCCGTGGGATCGCGCTCAACCCCAAGGTGCTCATCTGCGACGAGCCGGTGTCCGCGCTCGACGTGTCCGTGCAGGCGCAGGTCATCAACCTGATGGAAAAGCTGCAGGACGAGCTGGGGCTGTCGTACATCTTCATCGCGCACGACCTGTCGGTCGTGCGCCACATCTCCGACCGGGTCGGGGTCATGTACCTCGGGCGGATGGTCGAGATCGGTGACGAGGACGACATCTACTCGCGTCCCACGCACCCCTACACGCAGGCGCTGCTGTCTGCCGTGCCGGTGCCCGACCCGCAGCTGCGCGGCAAGCGGGACCAGATCGTGCTGCAGGGGGACGTGCCCTCCCCGGCCAACCCGCCAGCGGGCTGCCACTTCCACACGAGGTGCTGGAAGGCGCAGGACATCTGCCGCACGGAGACCCCCTTGCTCGAGCTGCGCTCCGACGGTGCTGGTCAGCACCTCTCCCGGTGCCACTTCGCCGAGCCGAGGGTCATCGTCGAGACCACGGACGTGAGCGGGCAGGACCAGGACTCGCTCTTCGCCGGGCAGGGCATGGTCGACCAGACCGACGCGGTCGCGGCCGGTCAGGCAGGCGGCGCGGCTGCCGGCGTGCCCGAGGCCGACACCTCGACCGCTGGCGCCTGAGCGCGCACGCACCCGCACCACGGGGGCGCCCCACCGGATCACCGGTGGGGCGCCCCCTTCGTCGTGTTCTGCGCATCGGGTGCGCATCTCCTTAAGGTCGTGCGCATTGGGTGCGCATCTCCTTAAGGTCGTGCGCATTGGGTGCGCATCTCCTTAAGGTCGTGCGCGTTGGGGTGCGCATCTCCTTAAGGTCGTGCGGTCAGGCGAAGGGGAGGTCCTCCGTCAAGCGCTCGGCCTCGGCGTCCGCCGCGAGCTCGGCACCGGTCTCGTCGATCTCGGGCCGCACCGAGTGCGGTTGGATCTCACCGGACTCGATCTGCTCGGCCCAGTGGCAGGCGACCTTGTGCTCGGCGCCGCCCTGAGGA
>JAKDKQ010000505.1 GCA_030453295.1 Janibacter sp. | reverse complement strand
CTCCCTTCGTCGTGTGTGAAGGTGTCGCCATGGCGACAGTGGAGCTGGTCCCGGACGAGCACGGCGGAGTGACGGTGATGCGCGACGGGCACCCGCAGAGCCATGTCGACGTCGACGACCCCGGCCACCTCGTCTTCGAGTACGTGCAGCACATGGCGGCCGTGCTCGACGCGGTCTTCCCCGGGCCCGACCCGGTCGGCGTCACGCACGTGGGCGGCGCCGGCCTGACCCTGCCGCGCTGGGTCCAGGCCACGCGTCCGGGCTCGCCGCAGATCGTCCTCGAGCCCGACGAGGCGCTCACCGCGACCGTCCGCGAGCAGCTGCCCCTCCCCCGCGGGCACCGCATCCGGGTGCGGCCACAGCTCGGGCGGCCCGGTGTCGAGGCGCTCAAGGACGCCTCCGCCCACGCGGTGGTCGTGGACGCCTTCGACGAAGGGAGGGTCCCCGCCGATCTGCAGACGCTCGAGTTCTTCACCCACGCCGCGCGCGTGCTGCGCCCCGACGGCGTGCTGGTGATGAACTCCCCCGACGAGCCGGGCTGGCGTCATCTCGCCGACGTGGTGGCAGGGCTACGGGCCGTCTTCGGCCCCACCGGGAGCGTCGCGCTGACCGCGATGCGCGATGTCATCAAGGGGCGGCGTTACGGCAACGCGGTGCTCGTCGCGGCCCATCACCCACTCGACGTCGACGAGGTCCGACGGCAGGTCGGCCGCTGGCCCTTCCCCTCTGGCGTCCTCGCCGGGGCGGCGCTGGCCAAGCGGACGTCCACCGGTCGGGCGCTCACCGACGGTGAGTCCCGCCCTTCGCCCCCGGCTCCCGACCCGGGCCAGTGGCGGGTGCGCTGACCGGCATCGTCGGGCAGCACGCAGGATCGTTCCGCTGCTCCGGCCGTGACTCATGCCATGGATCGCGATTCACCCCGCGAGTCACGGCCGGAGCCGCCCCACACACACCTCGTGGTGCTGCCGGAGCAGCGCTCAGCCAAGTGCGGCCAAGCGGGAGACGACCGACGGCAGGTCCACCATGTCGTCGATGACGGAGCTGGCCTCGTCGAGCCAGCCCGTCGGGGTCATGTCACTGCGGTAGCCCACGACGGGCATTCCCGCGGCCACGGCCGCGTCGATGCCGGCCCGGCTGTCCTCGACGACGATGCAGTGCTCCGGGTCGAAGCCCATCTCGGCGGCCGCCAGGAGGAAGACGTCGGGGGCCGGCTTGCCGTGCTCCACCTGCTCGGCGCTGAACCGCGCCCGCTCGGGGAAGAGGTCCTCCAGGCCGGTGCGCCCGAGCTTGGTCCCGATCGCCGCCAGGAGCGAGCCCGAGGCGACGCAGACGGCGCACCCGAGCTCCTCGATCGCTGCGACGGCCTCCGCCGCGCCGGGGATCGGCTCGAGCTCCTCCTGACTGCGGTGGAACTCCGCCCGCCAGGCCCGCTCCCACTCGGGATCGGGCACGGCGCCGGTGAGCTCGGCGAGGGTGACGCGGTTGTCCTTGTAGGCCTTGCCGACAAAGGTCTCGACCGCATCGGCCTCGGTGAAGTCCACCCCGGCGTCACGCATCATGCCGGTCCAGGTGCGCACGTTGAGTCGCTCGCTGTCGACGAGCACGCCGTCGCAGTCGAAGACGACCAACCACTGGGCAGCCATGTCAGCCGAAGTACTGCCGCATCGTGCCGGTGTGGGCTGCCCGCAGGTCCTCGATCGTCAGGTCGAGGACATCCTTGACCTTGAGCCGGTCACCG
>JAKDKQ010000504.1 GCA_030453295.1 Janibacter sp. | reverse complement strand
CTCATCGGGCCAGCCTGCTCCCTTCGACCGCTCTCGTCACGCGAATATCCGTCCCGCATCATGGACTCCGGTGTCTCAGACGTTGACACGGTGCGAGCGGCGGGGGAAGGTAGCCGCATGGCCCTCCTCCTCGTACTTCCCCGGCGCGCTGCCTGAGCGACGACTCGTCGTCGACGCAGCGCGCGCCCTTCATGTCCACCCGGACTGAGGGGCTTTTTCATGCCGGGAGAGGATCAGGAACACAGCAGATGGCACGCCAAACCGAAGGACACACGGTGACTGACACGAGCAGCAGCGCCCCCAGCCCAGCCGCGATGGCGCGCCGGGCCGGGACCGCCCGACCGACCCCCGAGCAGGTGACCGGTGCCAAGAGCCTGGTCCTGGCCCTCGAGCACGTCGGTGCGGAGGTCGTCTTCGGGATCCCGGGCGGGGCGATCCTGCCGGCCTACGACCCGCTCATGGACTCCACCGCGGTCCGTCACATCCTCGTGCGCCACGAGCAGGGCGCCGGCCACGCAGCCGAGGGCTATGCCTCGGCCACCGGCAAGGTCGGTGTCTGCATGGCCACGTCCGGCCCCGGCGCCACCAACCTCGTCACCGCGATCGCCGACGCCCACATGGACTCCGTGCCGATGGTCGCGATCACGGGCCAGGTCGCCTCGAGCTCCATCGGTACCGACGCCTTCCAGGAGGCGGACATCCGCGGCATCACGATGCCGATCACCAAGCACAACTACCTCGTGACCGATGCCTCGCAGATCCCGCGCGTCATCGCCGAGGCCTTCCACATCGCGAGCACCGGCCGGCCCGGACCGGTCCTCGTCGACATCGCCAAGGACGCACTGCAGGCCACCACCACCTTTGCGTGGCCGCCGCAGATGGAGCTGCCGGGTTACCACCCGGTGACGCGTCCGCACGCCAAGCAGATCCGCGAGGCCGTGCGTCTGATGGCTGCCAGCCGGCAGCCGGTGCTCTACGTGGGCGGCGGCATCATCCGCGCCGGCGCCCACGCCGAGCTGCTCCGCCTGGCAGAGCTGACGGGCATCCCGGTGGTCACGACCCTCATGGCCCGCGGCGCCTTCCCCGATGGCCACCCGCTGCACCTGGGCATGCCGGGCATGCACGGGTCGGTCGCCGCCGTCACCGGTCTGCAGCGCAGCGACCTGCTCATCACCCTCGGTGCGCGCTTCGACGACCGCGTGACCGGCCAGCTGTCCTCCTTCGCGCCCGACGCCAAGGTCATCCACGCCGACATCGACCCGGCCGAGATCTCCAAGAACCGCGCGGCCGACGTGCCGATCGTCGGGGACGCCAAGGCGATCATCGCCGAGCTCATCATCGCCATCGAGGCAGGCACGGGCGATGCCGCGCACGTCAACCCGCACACCTACAGCGGCTGGGCAGCGACGACGAAGGGCTGGACCCGGGAGTTCCCCGTCGGTTACACCGCTGCCTCCGAGGGTGCCCTCATGCCACAGCAGGTCATCGAGCGCATCGGTGCGATCACCGGCCCCGAGGCCGTCTACGCGGCCGGGGTCGGGCAGCACCAGATGTGGGCCGCGCAGTTCATCGGCTACGAGCGTCCCAACTCCTGGCTCAACTCCGGCGGCGCCGGGACGATGGGCTACTCGGTGCCTGCCGCCATGGGAGCCAAGGTGGGCGAGCCCGATCGTGTGGTGTGGGCCATCGATGGCGACGGCTGCTTCCAGATGACCAACCAGGAGCTCGCGACCTGCGTCATCAACG
>JAKDKQ010000088.1 GCA_030453295.1 Janibacter sp. | reverse complement strand
ACGTCGAGACCCCCGACCAGCTCGGCACGATCGACGAGGTCAAGGCCGACATGGAAAAGACGGTCCCGATGGACCGGCTGATCTGTGGCGACGTCGGCTACGGCAAGACCGAGATCGCGGTGCGAGCTGCCTTCAAGGCCATCCAGGACGGCAAGCAGGTCGCTGTCCTCGTGCCCACGACCCTGCTCGTCCAGCAGCACCTCAACACCTTCTCCGAGCGATACGCGGGCTTCCCGGTGACGGTCAAGGCGCTCAGCCGATTCCAGACCGACAAGCAGGCCAAGGAGGTCCTCGAGGGATTGGCCTCCGGTGCCGTCGACCTGGTCATCGGGACCCACCGGATCCTGGGCAACGAGGTGACCTTCAAGGACCTCGGCCTCGTGATCATCGACGAGGAGCAGCGCTTCGGTGTCGAGCACAAGGAGCAGCTCAAGGCGATGCGCACCAATGTCGACGTGCTCGCCATGTCGGCCACGCCCATCCCGCGCACCCTGGAGATGGCCGTCACCGGCATCCGCGAGATGTCCACTCTCGCAACGCCCCCCGAGGAGCGGCACCCGGTGCTCACCTTCGTCGGTGGGTACGAGGAAAAGCAGGTCGCGGCCGCGATCCACCGCGAGCTCATGCGCGAGGGACAGGTCTTCTTCGTCCACAACAATGTCAGCAGCATCGACCGGACCGCGGCGCGTATCCGCGAGCTCGTCCCCGACGCCAGGGTCGAGGTGGCCCACGGCAAGATGGGCGAGCACCGGCTCGAGCAGGTGGTCCTCGACTTCTGGGAGCGGCGCTTCGACGTCCTGGTCTGCACGACGATCGTCGAGACCGGGCTGGACATCTCCAATGCCAACACCCTGATCCTCGACCGGGCAGATCGCTTCGGGCTGAGCCAGCTGCACCAGCTGCGCGGTCGTGTCGGTCGAGGCCGGGAGCGGGCCTACGCCTACTTCCTCTACCCTCCGGACAAGCCGCTCACCGAGACCGCTCACGACCGGCTCCAGACCATCGCGAGCAACACCGACCTCGGCTCCGGCATGCAGGTCGCGATGAAGGACCTGGAGATCCGCGGCGCCGGCAACCTCCTCGGCGGCGAGCAGTCCGGGCACATCGCCGGAGTCGGCTTCGACCTCTACGTGCGGATGGTCGGGGACGCGGTCGCCGACTTCAAGGGCGAAGGGGAGGCGGCGCCTGCCGAGGTCAAGATCGAGCTGCCCGTGGATGCGCACCTTCCGCACGAGTACATCCCGGGGGAGCGGCTGCGCCTCGAGGCCTACAAAAAGCTCGCGTCCGCGGAGACGGAGGCCGACCTGGCCGAGATCCTCGAGGAGCTCACGGACCGCTACGGCGAGCCGCCGGAGCCCGTGCGCAACCTCGTCGCGGTCGCGCGCCTGCGCATCGTCGTGCGCTCCGCCGGCCTCACCGATGTGGTGGCCCAGGGCAACAACGTGCGCTTCGCCCCGGCGCAGCTGCGGGAGAGCAAGCAGCTGCGACTCTCGCGGCTCTACCCCAAGTCGAGCTACAAGGAGGGCACCGGCACGGTGCTCGTCCCCAAGCCCATGACGGCCCGCATCGGCGGCTCCCCGCTGCGCGACACGGCGGTGCTCACGTGGGCCACTGACCTCATCCGTCAGGTCATGCTCGATGATGTCATCGTGGACAACGGGGCGACGGCGCCCCGAGACACCTCACGCTCGCGCTGAGGACCGGACGAAAGGACCACCTGTGCTCCGTCGACACACCACCCGTCGCCCTGCTCGGGCGGCCGCGCTCGCGGCTGCAACCACCCTCGCGCTGAGCGCCTGCGGGAGCTCCGACGACGGCGCTGCCGTCGAGGGGAGCAGCGCCGCAGCAGCAACGGTGGACGGTCAGGAGATCTCCGTCGGCGATGTGCAGCGCACGACGCGTGAGCTGCGGACCTTCCTCGAGGCGCAGGCCGCGAGCTCCGGCCAGCAGCCGCAGCAGCTCGATGCGAGCAGCGTCGTCACCCTGCTCGTCCAGGCGCCCGCCGTGCTGGACTTCGCCGAGGAGGAAGGGCTCTCGGTCCCGTCCGCCGGCTCCATCCGCAAGAGCGTGGAGCAGGTCCTGCCATCTCCCTCCGACGAGACGGTCGACTTCCTGCGAGCCAATGCGCTCAGCAGCCAGCTCGACCAGGACACGCGCGACAAGCTCATCACCCACCTGGACGAGCAGCAGGTCACGATCAGCCCGCGCTACGCGGCCGCGTCCGATCAGGCCCCCGACTGGCTCGAGCAGTCGGTCGAGGAGCAGATGCCCATGGAGGCACCCTGATCTCCGGCCGCCTGATCCTGCTGGCCACCAGCCCGCGGGTCTCGCCCGGCCTGCTCAGCCGTGACGCCTGGCGCTCGCTCGAGAGCGCTGATCGAGTGCTGGCAGCCGACATCGACGACGCCCTGCCGGTGGCGGTCGCGGATGACGACATCCCCGTCGAGGCCGTCCGGAGCGTCACGGCGCACGAGCGGGCGCGTGAGCTCGTCGAGGCCGCCTCGGGGTCAGTCATCGTCTGGGTGGGGTCCCCCGATGGTGACCCGGGGCTCAGCGATGCGATCGCGAGCGAGATCTCCCGACTCGAGGGCTCGCCCGAGGTCGAGGTGCTCGTCGGCTCCTGGGATGTCGACGGCGGCCGACTGCTCGACGCCGTCGCCGTCATGGACCGGCTGCGCTCTCCCGGAGGCTGTGCCTGGGTGGCCGCGCAGGACCACGCGAGCCTGGCCCCCTTCGTCCTGGAGGAGGCGCACGAGGTGACCGAGGCCCTCGACGCGGTCATCGCCGACCCCGACGATGACCGGCTGCGGGCGGACCTGACCGACGAGCTCGGTGACCTGCTCTTCCAGGTGCTCTTCCACGCCCGGGTCGCCGCGGACCACGCCGGCGCTCCCTTCGCCATCGACGACGTCGCCGCCGCGCTCGTCGACAAGCTGGTGCGCCGCAACCCCCACGTCTTCGCCGACGCGCAGGTCGAGACCCTCGAGGAGATCGAGGCGCAGTGGCAGGCGATCAAGCTGCAGGAAAAGGCCGCGCGCGCCGACCGCGACTGACCGCCGCACCTCTCTAGGGTCGTGCGCATGGACCAGCGGATCAGCTTCGTCACCCTGGCCGTCGCCGACCTCGACGCCAGCCGCCGTTTTTACCTCGAGGGGCTGGGGTGGCATGCCGACCTCGACGTGCCCGGTGAGGTCGTGATGATCCGGGCCGGCCAGCAACTCGTCCTCTCGCTGTGGGACGCGACCCAGTTCGAAGGGGAGGTCGGCCCGATCCGTCGTGGCGAAGGGCTGGCGCCGATGACCTTGGCGCACAATGTCGCCGCGCCTGCGGAGGTCGACGAGATCCTCGAGCTGGCGCGCTCCGCCGGCTCCGCGGACGTCGCGTCCGGGCAGGTCCGGGACTGGGGTGGCTACACGGGCTACTTCGCCGACCCCGACGGGTTCCGCTGGGAGATCGCGCACAACCCGGGGCCCATCGGCCACGTGGTCCTGCCGCCCTCGTCCCGCGAGGGGGTCCGGATCAACGAGCACACCCAGCCCATCGGTCCGCAGATCGCGGGCTGGACGCCACCTCCGCCACCGGACCTCGAGCGGATCGAGGGCGTCCACTGCACCCTTGAGCCACTGACCGCGGCCCACACCGACGAGCTCTTCATCGAGCTCGGCAGCATCGACCCCTCCCTGTGGACCTACCTGGGGGAGGACCCGATCACCGAGGCGGCCCCCTTCGCCCAGTACATCGCGGGGCGGCTGGCCGATGACTCGGTCGAGGTCCTCATCCGGGACGCCGACGGCGTGGCCCGTGCGCTGGTCGCGCTCATGCGGATCGACCCGGCGCACGGCTGCGTCGAGATCGGCAATGTCCTGCTCGGCCCCGGGCTGCAGCGCACCACCGCCGCGACCGAGGCGATGGCGCTGCTCGCGAGGCACGTCTTCGACCTCGGCTACCGCCGCTACGAGTGGAAGTGCGACTCCCTCAACGCGCCCTCCCGCCGGGCCGCCGAGCGGCTCGGGTTCGCCTACGAGGGCACCTTCCGCCGCCACCGCGTGACCAAGGGGAGGTCCCGCGACACCGCGTGGTTCGCCATGACCCGCGACGACTGGCCGCGCATCCGCGCCGCGTATGACGCGTGGTTGGCCGAGGACAACTTCGTCGACGGCCGCCAGCGCAGCCCTCTTCGCGCAACCGCCCAGGCAGACGCGGGGTTGTGAGTCAGGTCGCGCGGGGTGGGTCGGACCGCGACCCGCCCTCCGCGAGCGGTTACGCTCGGACACGTTCTTCCCGTGTTGATCGAGCACCACCAAGGAGCCGGTAGTGGCCAGCATCGAAGCAATAGGCGCGCGCGAGATCCTCGACTCGCGTGGCAACCCGACCGTCGAGGTCGAGGTCGCGCTGGACGATGGCACGATCGCCCGCGCGGCGGTCCCCAGTGGCGCGTCCACCGGAGCCTTCGAGGCCGTGGAGCGTCGTGACGGCGACAAGGACCGGTACCTCGGCAAGGGTGTCGAGGACGCGGTCCGCGCGGTCGAGGACGACCTGACCCCCCGCCTCGTGGGCTTCGACGCCAGCGAGCAGCGCCTCATCGACGGCGAGATGCTCGCCATCGACGGCACGGACAACAAGAGCGAGATCGGCGCCAACGCCATCCTCGGCGTCTCGCTCGCGGTCGCCAAGGCCGCTGCCGAGTCGGCCGGCCTGCCGCTCTTCCGCTACCTCGGCGGACCCAACGCACACGTCCTGCCCGTCCCGATGATGAACATCTTGAACGGCGGCTCGCACGCGGACTCCAATGTCGACATCCAGGAGTTCATGATCGCCCCCATCGGCGCGCCCTCCTTCCGCGAGGCGCTGCGCTGGGGCACCGAGGTCTACCACTCGCTCAAGGCGGTCCTCAAGGACAAGGGACTGTCGACCGGTCTCGGTGACGAGGGTGGCTTCGCGCCCGACCTCGGCAGCAACCGTGAGGCGCTCGACCTGATCCTCGACGCGATCACCAAGGCCGGCTACGAGCCCGGCACGCAGATCGCGCTCGCGCTGGACGTCGCGGCCAGCGAGCTGCACGAGGACGGCCGGTACACCTTCGAGGGCAAGCAGATCAGCGCGTCCGAGCTCGTCGACTACTACGCCGAGCTCGTCGACGCCTACCCGCTCGTCTCGATCGAGGACCCGCTCGACGAGGAGGACTGGGAGGGCTGGCAGACGATGACCGAGCGCCTCGGCGACACGGTCCAGATCGTCGGCGACGACCTCTTCGTCACCAACCCCGAGCGGCTCTCCCGCGGTATCGCCGACAAGGCCGCCAACGCCCTCCTGGTCAAGGTCAACCAGATCGGCTCGCTCACCGAGGCCCTGGACGCAGTCGCGCTCGCGACCCGCAGCGGATTCGCCTCGATGATGAGTCACCGCTCCGGCGAGACCGAGGACGTGACGATCGCTGACCTGGCCGTCGCCACCAACTGCGGTCAGATCAAGACCGGTGCGCCGGCCCGGTCCGAGCGAGTCGCCAAGTACAACCAGCTCCTGCGCATCGAGGAGGAGCTCGACGACGCCGCGATCTACGCCGGCGCGGGCGCCTTCCCGCGCTTCACGGGCTGATCCGGGTCATGGCAGGCACGCCGCGTCGCCGCCCCGCTCGCTCCGGCGGGCAGGGCGCGACGCGGCGACCCCGCACGACCCGGCCGGCCGGCCGCGCGACGGGGCGTGGCCCTCGGCCACGGACCGGAGCAGCCACTCGCGAGGCGCAGCAGCGTCGCGCGGTGATGACGACCCGCAGGTGGGTGGTCCTCGGATCGCTGACCGTGCTCCTGGCCGTCATGCTCGTGCCGACCGGCAAGTCCTGGTACGACCAGCGACAGCGCCTCGCCGGCCTGCACGAGCAGGTGTCGGCCCAGGAGGCCAATGTCGAGGACCTGCGGCGCGAGCGCGCGCTGTGGGAGACGGACGAGTACGTCGAGGCCCAGGCCCGCAAACGACTGAAGTTCGTCATGCCGGGGGAGCGGTCCTACACGGTCATCGACCCCGAGGCCGACGCGCCCGAGGTCGACCCGGAGACCGGTGCGGTCACCGCGCCGTCCACGCAGCCCTGGTACGAGCAGGTCTCGTCCTCGGTGTCCGCGGCCGACGACCCCACCTCGCCGCAGTGAGGCCCGACGAGTGGGGCAACGACCTTGACCGGGTCGACCCCATGGACCTCGAGATCGTCCAGCGTCAGCTCGGCCGTCCGGCCCGCGCGACGGTCGACGTCGCCCACCGCTGTCCGTGTGGCGGGCCCACCGTCCTGCGCACGGAACCACGCCTGCCCGGGGGGACCCCCTTCCCCACGACCTTCTACGCGACCTGTCCGCGTCTGACCGGGGCGATCTCGACCCTGGAGTCCAGTGGGCTGATGGCACAGATGTCCCAGCGTCTCCTCGAGGACGAGGACCTGGCTGCTCGGTACCGAGCAGCCCACGAGGACTACCTGGCGCGGCGCGCCGAGCTCGGCGACGTCCCGGAGATCGAGGGCATCTCCGCCGGCGGCATGCCCACCCGGGTCAAGTGCCTGCACGTCCTCGTCGCGCACTCGCTGGCCGCAGGGCCCGGCGTCAACCCGCTCGGCGACGAGGCCCTCGACCTGCTGCCCCAGTGGTGGTGCACCAGTCCGTGCGTCAGCGCGGACGAAGGGAGCCAGCGATGAGAGTCGCCGCCATCGACTGCGGGACCAACTCGATCCGTCTGCTCATCGCGGACGTCGACGAGGCAGCCCCTGAGACACCGTCCTTCGTCGACGTCGTGCGTCGCAACGAGGTGGTGCGACTGGGGCAGGGCGTGGACACCACGGGCTACCTGGCGCCCGAGGCGCTCGCCCGGACCCTGGACATGTGCCGCGAGTACGCGGAGCAGTGCCGCCACCACGCAGTGCCGCCGGGCAATGTCCGCTTCGTCGCCACCTCGGCCTCGCGAGATGCCAGCAACGCTGACGAGTTCGTGGCCGGGGTGCGTGCGGCCTTCGGCGAGCTCGACGTCACCCCCGAGGTTGTCCCGGGCGCCGAGGAGGCCGCGCTGGGCTTCACCGGGGCCACCGGCGGACTCCTCGCGGCCGGCTTCGAGGGGCCCTACCTCGTGGCGGACATCGGCGGAGGATCGACCGAGCTCGTGCGAGGCACCCACGAGGTCGTCGCCGGGACCTCCCTCGACATCGGCTCCGTGCGGCTCACCGAGCGGCACCACCGCACGGACCCGCCCACCCAAGAGGTGATCGACGCTGCGCGCTTCGACATCGCGGAGGCGCTCGACGAGGCCGAGGCCCAGGTCGGCCTGGGTGGCGTCACGACGATCGTCGGGCTGGCCGGATCGGTCACCACGGTGGCGGCACTCGCTCTCGAGCTGGACTCCTACGACCCCTCCGCGATCCACCTGGCCCGCATCTCCATCGACGAGATGATGACCGCGTGCGAGCGCCTGATCCTCAGCACGCGCGCCGAGCGGGCAGCCCAGCCCTTCATGCATCCCGGTCGGGTGGACGTCATCGGTGCCGGTGCGCTCATCTGGTGGGAGATCCTGGAGCGGGCCCGTGGGGCCAACGGCCCAGACCTCGTCGTGACCGTCTCCGAGCGCGACATCCTCGACGGCATCGCGCTGTCGATCGTGCATCCTGCTGTCGTGGAGGACGAGTCCGCGACGGACTGATCGTCGTCACGCCCCCGTAGTCCAACTGGCAGAGACGCGCCACTTAAAATGGCGACCGGTGCGGGTTCGAGTCCCGCCGGGGGCAC
>JAKDKQ010000503.1 GCA_030453295.1 Janibacter sp. | reverse complement strand
CTGAAGGACAGGTCGGCCAGCAGGTGCCAGTCCTCCACGAGCAGGTGCAAGCGCTCCGTGTCTGCCTCGTCGAGGCCCGGTGTGATCCGCAGGAAGTCCGCCAATGTCCGCACGTCGCGATCCTAGTGACGTGCGGACACGGGCCGGGCCTCCCCCTCCTTCAGCGAGTGACTGAGCGCAAGGTGCGCAGCGCCACCGAGAGCGCCGCCACGCCGGGCGAGGAGAGCTGCCGGATGCCCGCCAGCTGCGTCTGGACCCGCTCGACCGCCTCGTCGTGCTCCCGGGACCACTCGGCAAACCGAGCCGCAGCGTCCTGCCCGTCGCGTCCGAGCACCGAGCTGGTCAGGGAGTGCAGGGTGGCGTAGAGGTCGTCCCGCAGCGCTCCGCGTGCCATGGCATCCCACTGCTCCTCGCGCGGCAACCGCGTGACCAGGATGAGCAGCTCGTCGATGCCGAAGGTCTCGGAGAGCAGGTAGTAGCACTCCGCCACCTCCATGGGCGTGCGTCCGCCTTCGTGCGCCATGTCGACGATGTCGAGCACGGAGTACAGGTCGAGCAGGATCGCCGTGCGGCGAGCCAGATCGGTCGGCACGCTGGCATCGACGAGGTCCTGGGTCTTGCGCCCCAGTCGCTCTGCCTGCGAGCCACGCAGCAGCTCAGGGAGCTGGGGAGCGATCTGCGAGACCGGCTGCGCAAACCGCTCGATCTCCTGCACCACGTCGAGGCGACCCGGACGGTTGGCGAGGAACCAGCGCACGGACCGGTCCATCAGCCGGCGCAGCTCGAGGTAGAGCCTGGTCTGCACCATGGTCGGGACGACATTGTCCAGGGCCTCGACCCGGGCGACGAAGTCGTCGAGACCGAAGACCTCTCGGCTGACGAGGAAGGCTCGGGCCACCTGGGGCGAGGTCGCGCTCGTCTCCTCGACCGCCCGCTGGACGAAGGTGATCCCCCCGCGGTTGACCAGGTCGTTGGCGACCGCTGTGGTGACGATCTCCCGACGAAGGGGGTGTGCCCGCAAGGCCTCGCCATACGTCGCCCTCAGCGGCGACGGGAAGTAGTCGGTGAGCTGACGCTCGGTGGCCGGGTCGTCGGGCAGATCCGACTCGAGGAGGTCGGCCTTGAGGGACATCTTGGAGTAGGCCAGCAGCACCGCGAGCTCGGGCGAGGACAGCCCCTCGTGCGCGGCCATCCGCTCGGTGACCTGAGAGCTGCTCGGCAAGAACTCCAGCTCGCGCTCGAGATCGCCCCGCTCGACGAGCCCCTCCATGAGCCGCTCGTGCACCACCAGCATCGCCCCGTCCTGGGCTCGGGCATTGCCGAGGAGGACATTTTGCTCGTAGTTGTCGCGCAGCACCTGCTCCGCGACCTCGTCGGTCATCGAGGCGAGCAGCTCGACGCGGTCCTCCGGGTCGAGCGTGCCCTGACGGATCGCCTCACCCAGCAGGATCTTGATGTTGACCTCGCGGTCCGAGGTGTCGACGCCCGCCGAGTTGTCGACCGCGTCCGTGTTGATGCGCACACCGGCCCCGGCCGCCTCGATCCGGCCACGCTGGGTGGCACCGAGGTTGCCCCCTTCGCCCACGACGCGCGTGCGCAGCTGCGCTCCGTCGACCCGGATGGCGTCGTTGGCGCGATCGCCCACGTCACTGTGCGACTCCGTCCCGGCCTTGACATAGGTGCCGATGCCGCCGTTCCACAGCAGGTCGACCGGCGCCTGCAGGATGAGGTGGATCAGCTCGTTGGGGGTCATCGA
>JAKDKQ010000502.1 GCA_030453295.1 Janibacter sp. | reverse complement strand
TGCGCGTCGCGGCCCGAGCAGCCGACGACAACCACCACTACGGCCACTCCAAGGCGGAGTTCTTCTCCGCCGCCGTCGAAGGCGGCATGATCTTCGTCGCCGCGAGCTTCATCATCTGGCAGTCGATCACCCGGCTGCTCGACCCCCAGCCGATCGAGCAGGCCGGCATCGGACTGGCGATCTCGGTCGTGGCCTCGATCATCAACGGTGCCGTGGCCTTCGTCCTCCTGCGCGCCGGTCGCAGGCACCGGTCGATCACGCTGCGCGCCGACGGCCACCATCTGCTCACGGATGTCTGGACCTCCGTGGGAGTCCTCATCGGCGTGCTCCTCGTCGTCGTCACCGGCATCGACCGGCTCGACCCGATCGTCGCCATGCTCGTCGGCCTCAACATCATCTGGACCGGGTGGAAGCTCATCAGCGAGTCCGGCCGCGGCCTCATGGACGAGGCCCTCGAGCCGGAGGTCAACGCGGCGATCGCGGCCGCCCTCGATGCCCGCCGCACCGACGACATCGACTTCCACGGCCTACGCACCCGCGGGGCCGGGCACCTGTCCTTCGCCGAGATGCACGTCCTCGTCCCCGGCTCATGGTCCGTGCGTCGTGCGCACGATGTCGTCGAAGACCTCGAGCGCTCGCTGCAGGAGGAGTTCGAGGACCTGGACATCACCTCCCACATCGAGCCGCGCGAGGACCCCCGCTCGTACGACGACTTCGGCGACTACGAGGTCCCGATCCAACCCCTGACCGACGACCCCGAGGAGACCCCGTGAGTGCCCTGATCACCCCCACCGATCTGCAGGACGAGATCGCCACCAACCCCAAGCTCGTCGTCCTCGACGTGCAGTACACGCTCACCGGCGATGGCCCGGGACTGTACGCCGCCGGCCACGTGCCGGGCGCTCCCTTCGTCGACCTCGACACCGTGCTCGCCGGACCCGCGGGCGAAGGGGGGCGACACCCCCTTCCCGATGTGGAGACGCTGCAGGACGGACTACGCGCGGCCGGTGTCCAGACCGACTCCGTGGTCGTCGTCTACGACCAGCAGTCCTCCCTCGGTGCCGCGCGCGCCTGGTGGGTGCTGCGCTGGGCGGGCATCGAGGAGGTCCTCGTGCTCGACGGAGGGCTCGCTGCCTGGCGGGCCGCCGGCGGCGAGGTCAGCACCGAGCCGGTCGAGCCCGAGCCCGGCGATGTCGTCCTCGACCCCGACGAGCTCGTCGCACTGGACGCCGACGACGCCGCAGCGACCGCCAAGCTCGGCGTGCTCGTCGACGCCCGCTCCCCCGAGCGCTTCCGCGGGGAGAGTGAGCCCATCGACCCCGTCGCCGGCCACATCCCCGGCGCGGTCAACGTGCCGATGGCCGACCTCGTGACCGAGGACGGGCGGCTGCGTCCGGCCAAGGAGCTGCGGGCACGCTTCGGGCAGCTGGGCATCGACGAGGTGACCGTCGTCGGCACCTACTGCGGCTCCGGCATCACGGCGGCCCACACCGCGCTGGCGCTGCACGAGGCCGGCGTCGAGGCCGACCTCTATGTCGGCAGCTGGAGCGACTGGATCACCGACCCGAGCCGGCCGGTGGCCACTGGCGAGTGACCCGGCTGGCGAGTGACGTGGCTCGGGTCAGCTCGCCGGCAAGGAGCTCGCGAACTCGGCGATGGCCCGGGCCACCGGGGCCGGGTGCGTCATCGGCGCGAAGTGCGTGGCCCCGGCCACGTGGACGATCTCGAGGTCCTGACGCAGGCGACGGGCCCTCCCTTCGCCCAC
>JAKDKQ010000501.1 GCA_030453295.1 Janibacter sp. | reverse complement strand
AGGTCCGGCCTGCGGTCGCGGTAGGCCAGCTTGCCGATCTCGATACCGATGTCGGTGATCATGCCCGTCACGTGGGTCGTGCGGATCTGTGCCCCGGAGATCTTGGTGATGATCGCGTTCTGCAAGCCCATGGTGAAGCAGAGCACGGGGACGAAGACGAGCTCGCGCCACGAGACGGTGAGCTCCTCCGCCAGCAGCCCGAAGGCGAGCATGAGCATGCCTTCGAGGAGCAGGACGTTGGCATAGCGACCGCGCAGGGCACGCCGTCGGCCCCAGTTGAAGATCACTGCGCAGGCCATGGCCCCGAAGATGAAGCTGGCGACCGAGAGCAGGCCCACGCCGACGAGGTAGTGCTCGCCGAGGACGAGCTGGTCGGCGACCTGGGCGCTCACCCCGGTCATGTGAGAGGTGTAGAACGCGACGGCGACGAACCCGACGCTGTTGAGGATCCCGGCGACGAGCGCCAAGAGGCTCGCGAGCTGGTGGTTGAGCGATGGTGTTCGCTCGGGACCGGCAATCCGGTCGAGGTATCCCGCTCGGCTCATGGGTGCAGCGTAGGTCTCACGCGCGGGGTGCCCTGCTGCGGATGTGCTCGGCCAGCGTGGCAGCGAGCGTCTCGGCGTCGCGTTCCTCGAGGAGATCCAGGAGATGCTCGTGCTCGCGGGCCAGGGCGAGCATGTGCTGCTGCGGGGTGGGCTGCCCCAGGCGGGCGAGGCGGACGAAGGCACCGAGCTGATCGAGCAGGAGCATGAGCGTCGGCATCTGCGCCGCCTCGGCGAGCGCGCGGTGGAAGGCCTCGTCGGTCTCGAGGAAGGCGGTGGCGTCGTCCCCCTTCGCGTGGCGTCGCTGCCGGCTCACCAGTGCGCGAAGCCGATCGAGGTCCTCATCGGTGCGGCGCTCGCAGGCCTGCTCGACCGCCGCGCTCTCGAGCGCGACGCGCAGGGCGACGACCTCACGGCGGTGTTCCGGCGAGACGTCGACGACCTGCAGCTGGCGTCGGGGGCCGGGGACGAGCAGGCCCTCGCTCGTCAGGGCCCGCAGCGCCTCCCGCACCGGGGTGCGGGAGACGTCGTGCTGGGCGGCCGTGGTGACCTCGTCGACCGGAGTCCCGGGTGTGAGGCGCCCCGCGAGGATGTCGTCGCGCAGCGCGGCGTGGAGGCGGCCCGCCTTGGTGGGGGACGAAGGGGAGGTCGTCACCTGATCACGTGGCGAAGATCATCGACTCGTCGGCGAAGGCCTTGAACTCCATGGCGTTGCCGGAGGGGTCGAGGAAGAACATCGTCCACTGCTCACCGGGCCGGCCCTCGAAGCGCAGGTAGGGCTCGATGACGAACTGCGTGCCTGCGGCCTTGAGCTTGCCCGCGAGGTCGTGGAAGGCGTCGTAGGTCAGGACGGCGCCGAAGTGGGGGACCGGCACCTGGTGCTCGTCGACCGGGTTGTGCCCGGCCGGCCCCGGGGAGCCGTCGGCCGTCTGGTGCGTGACCACCTGGTGGCCGTAGAAGTTCCAGTCCACCCACAGGGTGTCGGAGCGGCCCTCCTCGAGGCCGAGGACGTTGCCGTAGAACTCGCGGGCCGCGGTGATGTCGTCGACGGGGATGGCGAGGTGGAAGCAGGGGCGGGCGGTCACGGGTCCTCCTGGGAAGCGACTGTATGCAACGTTAGCAGTTGTATACAACAGTTCCAGTCGTTCCCGAGAAATGCAAAACCGGCTCTGATCCAGAGGATCAGAGCCGGTTTCGGCGGGTCGGGGTGACAGGATTTGAACTG
>JAKDKQ010000500.1 GCA_030453295.1 Janibacter sp. | reverse complement strand
CCATGGCCGAGGACATCGGCATCGGTGGCCGGGCGGGCTACTACGACGGCATCGGCGCCGCGCGTGATGTCATCCAGAACCACCTCCTCCAGCTGCTCGCCCTCACCGCGATGGAGGAGCCGACGAGCTTCGCCGCCGGGGCGCTGCGCGCCGAGAAGGAAAAAGTGTTGGGGGCGGTCCGCGTCCCCGACGACCTCGGCCGCGGCACCGTCCGCGGGCAGTACGCCGCAGGCTGGCAGGGCGGTGACAAGGTCATCGGCTACCTCGATGAGGACGGTGTGGCTGCCGACTCGACGACCGAGACCTATGCGGCCCTGAGGCTGGACATCGAGAACCGTCGCTGGGCAGGAGTTCCCTTCTACCTGCGCACCGGCAAGCGTCTTGGTCGCCGGGTGACCGAGATCGCGGTCGTCTTCACGAGGGCGCCGCACCTTCCCTTCAGCGACACCGAGACGGAGGAGCTGGGCCAGAACGCCGTCGTCATCAGGGTCCAGCCCGACGAAGGGGTCACCATGCGTTTCGGCGCCAAGGTCCCGGGCAACCAGATGGAGGTTCGCGACGTGACCATGGACTTCGGCTACGGGCGAGCCTTCACCGAGTCCAGCCCGGAGGCCTACGAACGCCTCATCCTCGACGTCCTGCTGGGCGACCCACCCCTCTTCCCCCGCCACGAGGAGGTCGAGCTCTCGTGGAAGATCCTCGACCCGATCGAGCGCTACTGGAGCAAGCAGAAGGGACCCGTCGAGCAGTACGGCGCCGGCACCTGGGGACCACCCTCGGCCGACACGATGATGCAGCGTGACGGACGTACCTGGAGGATGCCGTGATCGTCGACCTGCCCAACGCCAGCACCTCGACGATCAGCCAGCGTCTCATCGAGATCCGTGAGGACGTGGGGGCCATGGCCCTCAGTCGCGTCCTCACCCTGGTGCTCGTCGTCCCCGAGGACGACGCCGAGGATGCGCTGGCCGTCGCCAACTCCGCGAGTCACCAGCATCCGGCACGGATCATCTGCGTGATCATCGCCAACTCGCGCGGCAAGGCGCGTGTCGATGCCCAGATCCGGGTCGGGGGCGATGCCGGCGCATCCGAGGTGGTCGTCCTGCGCCTCTACGGCGAGCTCACTCGGCATGCCCGCAGCGTCGCCACGCCACTCATGCTGCCTGACTCACCAGTCGTCGCCTGGTGGCCCACGGAAGCACCCAAGGACCCAGCAGGCGATCCGGTCGGGGCGATGGCCCAGCGCCGGGTCACCGACTGCGCTGCCGCTGAAGCCACCTCGGGGACCCTCAAGCGACTGGCCCGCACCTATGCACCCGGCGACACCGATCTCGCCTGGAGCCGGATCACTCTCTGGCGTGGCCTGCTGGCGACGACGCTCGACGCGGCACCCTTCGAGCAGGTCACCGGCGCGACGGTCGTCGGCGGCGAGGACTCCCCGTCGGCCGACCTGCTGGCCGGGTGGCTCCAGCACCGTCTACGGTGCCCGGTCTCCCTCGTCCGCTCGCGCTCGGGCTCCGGGATCGTCAGCGTGCGTCTGGAGCGGGCGTCGGGGCCGATCGACCTCGTGCGGCCGCTCGCTGACGACACGGCGACCCTCGACCAGCCCGGACAGCCTCGTCGGGCGATCGCGCTGGCACCGCGCTCCGACGCCGAGTGCCTGGCCGACGAGCTGCGCCGTCTGGACCCCGACGAGGTCTACGAGGACGCCCTCACCCGCGGCCTCCCCAAGGTCACCCGGCGTCGGATGACGATGACCGATGCCGTCGAGGA
>JAKDKQ010000499.1 GCA_030453295.1 Janibacter sp. | reverse complement strand
CCGGCAGCGCGATGTTGAGGATCGTCATGTCCATCGTGACGACGAGCAGGCTCGCACTGAGGACGGCGACGCACGCCCAGGCACGACGGGTCGAGACCGGGGAGGTGACGCTGGTCTGGGTGGCGGAGGTCATCGGGGGCCACTCCCTTCGCTCGGGGTGATGGTCATGAGGGCACGGATGGTGCGAGCCATGACATCAGTCGCGATGGGCTCGTCGTGCAGGCCTGCATGGAGGGTCACACCGTCGAGGTAGACGGCGATGGCTTCAGCCGCCTCGCGCCCGACGTGCTCGGTCAGGATCTCGGTCAGGCGGTCGGTCCACCGGCGGGCGATGTCACGCAGCCGCGGGTCGGTCATGCCGGACCCCATGAGCTCGACCTCGGCGCGCACCTGCCGAGTGTCGACGAGGAACTCGCGCATCACCTCGGCGAAGCGCTCGGGCGCCGAGTCCAGCGGCAGGATCTGCTCCGCGACCCGCGCCAGGTCGACGTCAACGTCCTCGGCGAGGGACTGCAGCGCGGCCTCGCGCAGCTCGTCGAGGGAGGTGAAGTACTGCGTCGTCGAGCCGAGCGAGACCCCGGCCCGGGCAGCGACCCCGCGGTGGGTGATCGACGCCGCACCACCCTCGACGATCAGCTCGGCGGCAGCGGCAATGATCGCGCGACGGCGCCCCTCGGGGTCGCGTCGCCCCGGCGCCGGCCGGTTGTCCTGGGAGCCCACGGGCCCTCCTTCATTGTTGTACGAATGTACATGTACAGATGTACATCATTGGTGGCTCGTGAGGCAACTCGGGGAATGCTCCCCATTGCCGCGACGCATCGGCTGGAGCAGAGTGACCGCCATGCCCTCCCCCACGCGCAGCGAGCTCCCGTCCTGGTGGCGCGTCGTCGCCACCCTGGCGATCGGAACCGTCATCGCGCTGGCCCTTGCCCTGGCGATCACCACCATGAGCGAAGGGAGTGACCCTCGCCCCGTCGCCGCGATCGGCAGCGTGCACGACCTCCCCTTCGCCGAGGACGACCTCCCGCACCCCGGAGTGGTCTCCCTGCCGTGGCAGCGGATCGAGGTCGCGGTCGGCGACCCCCAGGGCCAGCTGCCCCCGATCCACGGCGAGGCCGCGGACATCGCACCACCCGAGGGCGGCAGCTTTGTGCGCGTCGATGCCCGGTCCGTCGCGGACAGCCAGCTGGCCTTCGCCGCGATCGACCGACCGCTGCAGGTGGACGTCGAGATCGTCCTGCGCGCCGACGGTGCCGAGTACCCGCTGAGTGGTCCCGGGGGCCTGGACTTCGACCCCAACGACACGTTCCTCCCCGCGACGGGCGGTCGATGGGTGGCCGTCCCGGGCCACCCGAGCGATCTCGAGGTGGCCGTCCTCGTCGACGACCAGGAGCAGACGGTGCAGCAGGACGGCAGCGTCGACCACGGTCGCGCCACGGGCCTGACCGACCTGGAGCCCCTGACGCTGACCAACCAGCAGGACGAGCGAGCCTGCGACACGGTGCGGCGCACGGACCACTCCGAGCTCCGGCTGCCCGACTACAGGGACGAGCCGGCGTGCACGATCAAGGCCGTCTTCCGCACGCCCTACGCCGACGGGATCGGATGGGCGAGGGATGACCATGAGTACCTCGTCGTCGTCGCCACCCACGAGGACGTCCTGTCCGTCGATCACCCGGATGGTGAGCGCTGGCGTGCCACCAACACCTTCACCGGCCGGATCGACGGGGCCGAGCCGGTCGTCGAGCCCGTCGACATCAATGCCGTCAACACCGG
>JAKDKQ010000087.1 GCA_030453295.1 Janibacter sp. | reverse complement strand
GCCGACCCGACGCCACCGGAGGCGGCGTGGACGAGGAGGGTCTCCCCTTCGCGCAGTGCGGCTCGTCGGTGCAGGCCGAACCACCCGGTCTGGTAGCTGATCATCAGCGCGGCGCTCGCCGCGTCGTCGAGCCCCGTGGGCGCCGGGAAGGTCCGCGCGCCCTCCATGAGGCACTCGCTCGCGTACCCGCCGTGCGGCAGCGCGGTCCCGCCGAGCACCCGGTCGCCGACCGCGACGTGGGTGACGTCCGCGCCGACCTCGAGCACGTCACCGCAGACCTCCATGCCCGGGACGAAGGGAGGCTCCGGCCGGACCTGGTACTCGCCGCGGCACAGCAGGGTGTCGGCGAAGTTCACCGCGCTCGCCCGCACGCGCACCCTCACCTGGCCCGGGTCGGGACGCGGCGCCTTGGTGTCGACGAGGGTGAGGACGTCGGCGGCATCGCCGAGCTGCTGGACCTGCCATGCACGGATACTCATGGGTCGCGAGACTATCGACCTCACACATCCGGGTCGCGGTGCGTCCATGGGACATGATCGACATCATGACGACCCGCCACGCCCTGCTCCCGACCCGGCTCGGTGAGCTCGTGGCCGTGCTCGACGAGGCGCAGTCGGGCGACGGCAGCGTCCTGGTCGGCCTGTACTTCCCCGGCCACTGGACCCTCCCCGACGGGGCCGAGCACGGGCCCGAGGTCGAGGTCACGGCCGAGCCGGTCCTCGTCGCGCTGGCGCAGCAGCTCCGGGAGTACCTCGACGGGACGAGGACGGACTTCGACATCCCCTACGAGCTGCGCGGGGGCGAGCACCACCGGCGCATCTGGGAGGTGCTCGAGCGGATCCCGTACGGGCAGACGGTCAGCTACGGCGACCTCGCGCGCGAGACCGGGGGCGCGGCCCAGGCCGTGGGTCGGGCGGTCGGGGCCAACCCGGTGTCGATCATCGTCCCGTGCCACCGCGTGATTGGGGCCGGCGGGTCGATCACGGGCTACGCCGGTGGGCTCGACCGCAAGCGTGCGTTGCTGTCGCTGGAGGAGCCGGATGCCGAGGACCGCGGTGCCCTCTTCTGAGGAGTCCCGCGTGAGCCTGCCTCCCTTCGAGCAGGTCGTGCAGGAGCACGGTCCGCGCGTGCTGTCCGTCTGCCGGGCGATGGTCGACGCAGCGGACGTCGACGACGCGTGGAGCGAGACCTTCCTCGCCGCGCTGTCGGCCTGGCCGGACCTGCCGACGGACCTCGACGTGACGGCCTGGCTGGTGACCGTGGCTCGCCGCAAGTGCATCGACATCCATCGGTTGCGGGCCCGTCGGCGCACCGACCCGGTCGCCGACCTGCCGGAGGTGGTGGCGCAGGGAGCCGAGAGCGACGATGAAGGGGTGTGGCGTCACGTCGCCGCACTGCCGGGCAAACAGCGTCAGGTCATCACCTACCGATATCTGGGCGGGCTGTCCTATGCGCAGATCATCGACCTCGTCGGTGGCACCGAGGCAGCCGCCCGTCGAGCGGCCAGTGATGGGTTGAAGTCCCTGCGAGAGAAGGAGATCCGATGACCACTGAGACTGGTGAACTCGCGCGCCTGCGTGCTGGCCTGGCCGCCCGTGCCGACGATGCCGGGCTGCTGGACATCGCCTACCGCGTCGTCGACTCGCCGCTCGGCGCACTGCTCCTCGCCGCGACCGAGCGGGGCGTCCTGCGGGTGGCCTTCGCCAGCGAAGGCCACGATGCCGTCCTGGCCGACCTCGCTGATCGGGTCAGCCCGAGGGTGTTGAGTGCGCCGCGTCGGCTGGACGAGGCCGCTCGCGAGCTCGACGAGTACTTCGCCGGACACCTCCGGGAGATCACGGTCCCGATCGACCTGCGCCTGCTCACCGGATACCGGCGCGAGGTCGTCACCGCCCTGCCGCGGATCGCTTACGGGGACACCGCGTCCTATGCCGAGCTGGCGGCCCTCACCGGCCGACCGCGGGCGGTTCGGGCCGTGGGCAGCGCCTGCGCCAACAACCCCGTGCCCCTCCTCCTGCCCTGCCACCGGGTCGTGCGCAGCGACGGGGGAGCCGGGGGCTATCTCGGAGGCCTCGACGCCAAGCGGACCCTGCTGCGACTCGAAGGGACAGAGGCGGGACGTACGGTCGGTCCATGACCAGCGATCCTCAGGTCCGACCGGGCTCGATGGGCTGTCCGGCGTGCGTCGGTACACCGGGCTCCTTGTGGTCCGTCATCCCCGAGACCCCCAGACCGTCACTTGAACTGGGGTTCAGATGACTCTAGGCTCCGAGGACCGACTCGAAGGAGAGTGTGCCGTGGTGGCTGTACCGACCGTGACCGGGAGCGTCGACTCCGCAGACCTGGGTGCAGTGCTCGCCCACGAGCACATCTTCGTCCTCGGGGAGGAGTACCGGCAGAACTTCCAGGGCGACTGGGACGAGGACGCCAAGGTCGCCGAGGCGGTCGCCGAGCTCGCGCCGCTGCCGGACCTGGGCATCAACACGATCCTCGACCCCACCGTCCTCGGCCTGGGCCGCTACCTGCCGCGGGTGCAGCGCGTGGCCGAGCAGGTCGGCGTCAACATCGTCGTCGCGACCGGCTTGTACACCTACAACGAGATCCCCTTCCAGTTCCACTACACGGGCCCGGGTCTGCTCTTCGACGTGCCCGAGCCGCTCACCGAGCTCTTCCTCAAGGACCTCACCGAGGGCATCGCCGACACCGGTGTCCGCGCGGGCTTCCTCAAGTGCGCGATCGAGGAGCAAGGCCTGACGGCGGGCGTCGAGCGGGCGATGCGTGCGGTCGGCGCGGCCAGCGCCCAGAGCGGCGCCCCGATCACCGTGCACACCAACCCGCACACCGGCTCGGGCCTCGTGGCGCAGCGGGTCCTGGCGGAGGAGGGTGCCGACCTGACCAAGGTGGTCATCGGGCACAGCGGAGACACGACGGACGTCGACTACCTGTGCGAGGTTGCCGATGCCGGGTCCTACCTGGGGATGGACCGCTTCGGGCTCGATGTGCTGCTGCCCTTCGAGGACCGGGTCGCGACGGTGCTGGAGCTGCTGCGCCGGGGCTACGCCGAGCGGATGGTGCTCGCCCACGACGCGTCGTGCTTCATCGACTGGTTCGACCCCGAGGCCAAGCGCCAGGTCGTGCCGCGGTGGAACTATCGGCACATCAGCGAGGACGTCCTGCCCGCCCTGCTCGAGGGCGGCGCCACGCAGGAGGACATCGACACGATGCTCGTGAAGAACCCGCGCAGGTACTTCGAGGGGTAGTCAGCCGTCGAGCGGTGGGTCAGCCCACCGTCGCGACGAACTCGAGGACGCGTCGGGTGAAGATGCGTGCCTCCTCCGGCTGGTACTCGGCCCGCAGTGTCGGGTCGGTGAAGAGGTGCCCCGCGCCCTGGTACTCGACGAAGGTGAACTCGCCCCCGGCGTGCTCCACGTCGTCCTGCACCTCGTCGTCGAACTGCCGGTCCTCCTCGTGGAAGGGGTCCTCCGACGTGACGTGGACCTGCCCCGGGACCCCGGGCGGCCACGTCGCCTCGAGGAAGCGCATCGGGACGCCCCCACCGACCATGACGACCCCGCGGACCGTGTCGGGGCACTGCGCCGCGACCCACTGGGCGGTGGCCCCGCCGACCGAGAAGCCGACGGCGACGAAGGGGGCGGCGAGCCCCTGCGCCGCGGCCAGTGCCTGGGCGTGCAGCGCCTCGT
Source organism: Janibacter sp. (assembly GCA_030453295.1). Lineage (GTDB taxonomy): Bacteria > Actinomycetota > Actinomycetes > Actinomycetales > Dermatophilaceae > Janibacter. The sequence continues at coordinate 4,220 of JAKDKQ010000087.1, read as the reverse complement.
CGCCGACCGCCTTGGTGGCGGCCATGCCGCTCGCGTAGTCGTCGAAGGTCTCGCCGTCGTACGGGTCGAGCGTGGTCACGCCGTGGCCGGCCGCGGCAAGTGCGTCGGCGAGGTCGGTGACGCCCTGACGCACACCGAGGACGGAGGGGAAGAGCAGTACCTGGGCCATGTCCCCAACCTAGGCCCGGGCACCGACATCCGTCAGCGGGCGAAGACCGGGGGACGCTTCTCGACGAAGGCGCGCGCGGCCTCGACGTGGTCGCCCGTCAGGCCGCAGGCCTTGTGCCGGGGTACCTCGGCGGCCATCGACTGCGACAGCGTCTGGTGAGGGGCCTCGCGCAGGTTGCGCTTGATGTTGGCCAGCGCGAGGCCGGGGCCGTCGGCGAGCTGGGTCGCCAGCGTGCGGGTGCCCTCCTCGAGCTCGTCCTCGGGCACGAGCCGGGTGAGCAGGCCGAGGTCCAGACAGGCCTGCCCGTCGAGGCGCGGGTTGAGCAGCATCAGCTCACGGGCGCGTGCCGGTCCGACGAGTCGGTCCAGCAGCCAGGCCACGCCGAAGTCTCCGGAGAGGGCGACCGTGGCAAAGGCCGTCGCGACGACGGTGCGCGGTGTGCCGATGCGCAGGTCGGTGGCGAGGGCGAGGCCCAGGCCCGCGCCGGCAGCAGCGCCCGGGAGGGCGGCGATCGTCGGCTTGGTGAAGGCGTGGAGGCGGCCGACGGTCAGCTCCTGGTGGCGCAGCTGCTCGGCCACGGCAGCCGGGTCGACCTCGGTGGCGCCGCCCCCTTCGCCCCCGTCGGCGTCGAACTGCTGGACATCGCCGCCGGCGCAGAAGGCACGACCGGCGCCGGTGAGCACCAGGACACGCACTGCCGGGTCCTCGTCGGTCTGCGCGAGGAGCTCGCCGAGCCGCTCGATCATCGGGACCGACATCGCATTGCGCCGGTCGGGTCGGTTGAGGGTGATGGTGGCGATGCCATCGGTGAGGTCGTACAGGACGTGGTCGGTGTCGGTCACGAGATCTCCTGGGGTTGGGGGTCGGGTCGGTGGGTCGAGATCGGACGGGCGAAGGCGAGTGCAGCCACTGCGGGGAGGGCCGCCAGGACGAGGAGGGCGCGGGGGAACCCGATGGCGTCCCCGAGGCCCCCGACGGTGGCGGCCCCGAGGCTGCCCCCGAGGAGGAAGACGAGGGTGAGCAGGCCGAGCGCTCCACCGCGGGTGTGCACGGGGACGGAGTCGGCGACGAGCGCCGTCATCGCCGGCTGCCCGAGGCCGAAGGAGAGCATGAGCAGCAGGGTCGCGGCGATGAGCGCTCCGGGGTTGACCAGGGCCGAGCCGATCGCTGCGAGGACCACCGCGCTGGTGACTCCCGTCGTGGCGAGCAGCTGGCTGCGGGTGGTGCCGAAGCGGATGAGTGCAGGGCCCGTGATGCGGGGGGCGACGACCCCCAGGGCGGCGCATGGCAGGAGCAGCAGCCCGACCTGGGTGCCCGACCAGCCGTGGGCGATGAGGACGGTGGGCACGGCCACGAGCATCCCGAACCACGCGGACGGCAGGCTCGCGGCAGTCAGCAGACTGAGCCGCGCGGTGCGGTCGCGCACGAGTGCTGCCGGGATGACACCGTGCGGTCGACGGCGCACGCGCAGGACGGCCGCCGGAGCGCTCGCCAGCAGCAGGAGGAGGCCGACGAGCGCGGTGGTGCCGCCGAGCGTCGCCACCTGCAGGGACAGGACGGCACCGGTGGCGGCGCCGGCCACGAGCAGGGCGCCGACGGGGTCGAGCGTCGCTCCGGGCTGACGGTGGGTCGGCAGGTCGCGCCAGACGAGGGGGACCACGAGGAGGGTGAAGACCGGGATGGCCACGACGGGCCGCCACCCGAAGGGGTCGACGAGCAGGGCCCCTGCGACGGGCCCGAGAGCATTGATCGTGGCCCCGACGCCGGAGTACGTGGCCAGGGCCCGGGCTCGGCCGTCACCGGCGAAGAGGGCCTGGATGGCGGCGAGCGTCAGGGCCGGCACCGCCGCTGCCCCCACGCCCTGCAGGGTCCGCGTGAGGATGAGCGCGGGAAGGGAGTCCACGAGCGCACCGGCGCAGGCTGCGGTGACCATGACGGACATGCCGATGAGCAGGGGCAGGCGGATGCCGAACATGTCACCGAGGCGGCCGAAGACCGCACTGCCGACCGCGAGCGCGAGGGAGTAGCAGCTGACGACGAGCGCGGCGCGGCCGGTCGTCAGCTCGAGGTCCTGGGCGAGGGCGGGGAGAGCGACGGCGACCGCTGCACTCCCCAGGCCGGTGATGCCGAAGAGCACGGCGATGGCGCTCGCGAGGGCCCCGCGGTGCGGTGGGGGTGGCAAGGCGGCGCTGGAGATGGTGGCTCCTCGGACATCGTCGTCACAGACTTGAATCTGAATCTAAGTTCAAGTATACCTATGGTGAGGCCGAAGACCACAAGGAGTGCCCCCATGACGACGATGTCACCCGATCCGACCCCGGTCGACGCGCGCCCGGCGCAGGCGCTGCTCATCGACTTCGGGGGAGTGCTCACGGCCCCGATCGGCGCTGCCTTCCGGGCGCTCGGCGCCGACGCCGGACTCGGGCCCGACGACGCGCTGCGCGTGCTCGCCACCCATGAGGGGGCGCGTGTGGCGCTGTCCGAGCACGAGGTCGGCCGGCTCGACGACGAGGGCTTCGAGGATGCCTTCGCGGCCGCGCTCGTCGAGGCCGGTGGCCGGATCGAGCCCCGGGGCCTGCTGGCCGGCCTGGCCACGCACATGGACCTGGACGAGCCGATGATCGACCTCGTCCGGCAGGCACGTGCCGCGGGTGTCCCCGTCGCGCTCGTCTCCAACTCGTTGGGTCGCGACTGCTACGCCCGGGTCGACCTCGACGAGCTCTTCGACGTCACGGTCATCTCGGGGCAGGTCGGCATACGCAAGCCCTCCCGCGAGATCTACCGCATCGCCTGCCGACGACTCGGCGTCGAGCCCGAGCACTGCGTGCTCGTCGATGACCTCGAGCACAACCTCGTCGGCGCCGCGCGCCTCGGGATCCGCGGCATCCTCCACCGCACCGCTGCCGAGTCCATCCCTCGTGTCCGCGAGGCCCTCTCCCTTCCCACCCCGACCGGCGCCACCCGCTGACCGGTCGTCGACCACACCACGAGCCAAAGGATCACCACGATGTTCGAACTCAGTGAACGCGGCCAGGACTACCGCGACCGCCTGCTCACCTTCATGGACGAGCACGTCTACCCCGCGGAGAGCGTCTACCGCGAGCAGATGCGTGCCTCCGGCAACCCCAACCACCACCCCCAGGTCCTCGAGGACCTCAAGGCGGAGGCTCGCAGCCAGGGCCTGTGGAACCTCTTCCACCCGCACCCCGAGTGGGGGCCGGGCCTGACCAACCTCGAGTACGCCCACCTCGCGGAGATCACCGGCCGAAGCATCGAGATCGCCCCCGAGGCCATCAACTGCAATGCCCCGGACACCGGCAACATGGAGGTGCTCACGCTCTTCGGCACCGACGAGCACAAGGAGAAGTACCTCAAGCCGCTGCTGGCGGGCGAGATGGCATCGGCGTTCGCCATGACCGAGCCGGCGGTCGCCAGCTCAGACGCGACCAATGTCGAGACGCGCATGGTGCGCGACGGTGACGAGTACGTCATCAACGGGCGCAAGTGGTGGACCTCCAACGCCCTGCACCAGAACTGCAAGGTCATGATCGTCATGGGCAAGACCGACCCGGAGGCGCCGACGCACCGTCAGCAGTCGATGATGGTCGTGCCGATCGACGCCCCGGGCGTCAAGGTCGAGCGCGGCCTGCCGGTCTTCGGCTACATGGACCGCGAGGGCCACGCCGAGGTCAGCTTCACCGACGTGCGGGTGCCCGTCGACGCGCTCTTGGCCGGCGAAGGTGACGGCTTCATGATCAGCCAGGCCCGCCTCGGGCCGGGTCGCATCCACCACTGCATGCGCGCCATCGGTGTCGCCGAGCGCGCGCTCGACCTGATGATCGACCGCGCCCAGACCCGGGTCACCTTCGGCGAGCCGGTGGCCAACCGGTCCAACATCATGGACTGGGTCGCGGAGGCCCGCATCGAGATCGAGATGGTCCGCCTGCTCACCCTCAAGACCGCGCACATGATGGACACCGTGGGCAACAAGGTCGCGCGCACCGAGATCGCGGCGATCAAGGTCGCCGCCCCGCAGATGGCGCTGAAGATC
>JAKDKQ010000498.1 GCA_030453295.1 Janibacter sp. | reverse complement strand
CAGGGGTCGGTCGACGACGTCGTCGAGGAGATCGCGGAAGTCGCCGACTCGACCGCCCCGATCCCCCTGCGACTCCAGGGCGCCGGCATGTTTCCGCACGCGGCCGAGGCACGCGTCATGTGGACGGACATCCGCTCCAAGCACCCACACGGGCTCACTGACCTGGAGCGGCTGGCTCTGCGGACCCGGACCGCGTGCTCCCGGATCGGGGTGCCCACCGCAGGAGGCGACTACCGGCCACACCTCACGCTGGCACGCACCCGTCGGCCCATCGAGGCGACGCGCTGGCTGCACGCCATGGAGTCCTACTCCGGTCCGGACTGGCTCGCGGAGGAGGTCACCATCTTCGTCTCACGGGCCAACCGTTCGGGCCGGCCGTATTACGAGGCCGAGGCCCGTCTCCCCCTGAGCCGGAGATGACGAAGGGCGTTAGCCCCCGATGAAGGGGGGCGAACGCCCTGACGTACCAGCGCTCGCTCAGTCGCGGGTCAGGCGGCGGTGCGTGACGCGGTGCGGACGCGCCGCGTCCGCACCGAGGCGATCGACCTTGTTGGCCTCATAACCGTCGAAGTTGCCCTCGAACCAGTACCAGCTGGCGGGGTTCTCCTCGGTGCCCTCGTAGGCGAGGATGTGCGTCGCGACGCGGTCGAGGAACCACCGGTCGTGAGAGATGACCACGGCACACCCGGGGAACTCCAGCAGGGCGTTCTCGAGCGACCCGAGGGTCTCGACGTCGAGGTCATTGGTCGGCTCGTCGAGGAGCAGCACATTGCCGCCCTGCTTGAGGGTGAGCGCGAGGTTGAGGCGGTTGCGCTCACCACCGGAGAGCACCCCTGCCTTCTTCTGCTGGTCCGGGCCCTTGAAGCCGAACTGGCTGACATAGGCACGCGAGGGGATCTCGACCTGTCCCACCTGGATGTGGTCGAGCCCGTCGGAGACAACCTCCCAGACGTTCTTCTCCGGGTCGATGCCGCCGCGGTTCTGGTCGACATAGGACAGCTTGACCGTGTCGCCGATGTCGACGACGCCGGCGTCCGGCTCCTCGATGCCGACGATCGTCTTGAAGAGCGTCGTCTTGCCGACACCGTTGGGGCCGATGATGCCGACGATGCCGTTGCGCGGCAGGGAGAAGGACAGGTCCTCGATGAGCACCCGGTCGTCGAAGCCCTTTTTCAGACCCTTGACCTCGATGACCTTGCTGCCCAGGCGCGGGCCCGGCGGGATCTGGATCTCCTCGAAGTCGAGCTTGCGCGTGCGGTCGGCCTCGGCGGCCATCTCCTCGTAGCGTGCGAGTCGCGACTTGGACTTGGTCTGGCGTGCCTTGGCGTTGGAGCGGACCCACTCGAGCTCGGACTTCAGCCGCTTGGCGAGCTTCTGGTCCTTCTTGCCCTGGATCTGCAGGCGCTCCTGCTTCTTTTCCAGGTAGGTCGAGTAGTTGCCCTCATAGGGGTAGAGGCGGCCGCGGTCGACCTCAGCGATCCACTGCGCGACGTTGTCCATGAAGTACCGGTCGTGCGTCACGGCGACGACGGCGCCGGCGTAGTCGGCGAGGTGCTGCTCGAGCCAGAGGACGGACTCGGCGTCCAGGTGGTTGGTGGGCTCGTCCAAGAGCAGCAGGTCAGGCTTTTGCAGGAGCAGCTTGCACAGGGCCACCCGACGACGCTCACCACCGGAGAGGTTGGTGACGGGGCTGTCCGGCGGCGGGCACCGCAGCGCGTCCATCGCCTGCTCGAGCTGGGAGTCGAGGTCCCAGGCGTCGGCGTGGTCGATCTCCTCCTG
>JAKDKQ010000497.1 GCA_030453295.1 Janibacter sp. | reverse complement strand
TGTTCTTCATCCGCTTCTTGCCCTCCTTCTGCTTCTCGAGCAGCTTGCGCTTGCGGGAGATGTCACCGCCGTAGCACTTGGCGAGGACGTCCTTGCGGATGGCGCGGATGGTCTCGCGGGCGATGATCCGGGCGCCGATGGCGGCCTGGATCGGCACCTCGAACTGCTGCCTCGGGATGAGCTCCTTGAGCTTGCCGGCCATCATGTTGCCGTAGGCGTAGGCCCGGTCCTTGTGGACGACGGCGCTGAAGGCGTCGACGGCCTCGCCCTGCAGGAGGATGTCGACCTTGACCAGGTCGGCGACCTGGTCACCGGACTCCTGGTAGTCCAGCGACGCATAGCCGCGGGTCTTGGACTTCAGCTGGTCGAAGAATCCGAAGACGATCTCGGCAAGAGGCAGCGTGTAGCGCAGCTCCACCCGGTCCTCGGACAGGTAGTCCATGCCGCCGAGCTGGCCGCGCTTGGACTGGCACAGCTCCATGATGGCGCCGATGAACTCGCTCGGCGCGAGGATCGTGGCCTTGACGACCGGCTCACGGACCTCGGAGACCTTGCCGTAGGGAAACTCGCTGGGGTTGGTCACGATGATCTCGGAGCCGTCGTCCATCGTCACCTCGTAGACCACATTGGGCTGGGTCGAGATGAGGTCGAGGTTGAACTCGCGCTCGAGGCGCTCACGCACGATCTCCAGGTGCAGCAGACCCAGGAAGCCACAGCGGAAGCCGAACCCGAGGGCGACGGAGGTCTCCGGCTCGTAGACCAGGGCGGCGTCGTTGAGCTTCAGCTTGTCGAGGGCATCCCGCAGGGTCGGGTAGTCGCTGCCGTCGAGCGGGTAGAGCCCCGAGAAGACCATCGGCTTGGGGTCCTTGTAGCCACCGATCGCGCTCTCCGCGGGCTTGCCCGCATTGGTGACGGTGTCACCGACCTTGGACTGACGCACGTCCTTGACACCCGTGATGAGGTAGCCGACCTCGCCGACCCCCAGGCCCTTGCTCGCGTGCATCTCCGGGGAGCTGACACCGATCTCGAGGAGCTCGTGGGTGGCCCTCGTCGACATCATGACGATCTTTTCGCGGGGGTTGAGGTCACCGTCGACGACCCGCACATAGGTGACGACACCGCGGTAGTTGTCGTAGACGGAGTCGAAGATCATCGCTCGGGCGGGCGCATCGGGGTCGCCGACCGGCGGCGGCAACTTGGCGACGATCTCGTCGATGAGCTCCTCGACCCCGTCGCCCGTCTTGCCGCTGACCCGCAGGACGTCCTCGGGCTCGCACCCGATGAGTCCGGCGATCTCCTCCGCGTACTTCTCCGGCTGGGCGGCCGGCAGGTCGATCTTGTTGAGCACCGGGATGATCGTCAGGTTGTTTTCCATCGCCAGGTAGAGGTTGGCGAGGGTCTGCGCCTCGATCCCCTGTGCGGCGTCGACGAGCAGGACGGCACCCTCGCACGCGGCGAGTGACCGGGAGACCTCATAGGTGAAGTCGACGTGCCCCGGGGTGTCGATCATGTTGAGGCAGTAGGTCTGACCGTCCTGCTCCCAGGGGATGCGGACGGCCTGGGACTTGATGGTGATCCCGCGCTCGCGCTCGATGTCCATGCGGTCGAGGTACTGCGCGCGCATCGCCCGCGCCTCGACGACTCCGGTGATCTGCAGCATCCGGTCGGCGAGCGTGGACTTGCCGTGGTCGATGTGCGCGATGATGCAGAAGTTGCGGATCTGCTCCGGCGGAGTCGCGTTGGGCTGGAGGGCCTCACGGGCCTGGGGTGACACGGGTGGCGGACCTCGG
>JAKDKQ010000496.1 GCA_030453295.1 Janibacter sp. | reverse complement strand
TCGCGGATGCCCTGCTCGGTGACGACGAGGTTGCCGCCGCGCAGGATCGGGCTGGACATGAGGAACCAGCGCATCGCGTCGGCGCCGTCACGGTCGAAGACCTCGGAGACGTCCGGGTAGTTGCGCAGCGACTTGGACATCTTTTGCCCGTCGTTGCCCAGGACGATCCCGTGGCTGATGACGGAGGAGAAGGCCGGCCGGTCGAAGAGCGCGGTGGCCAGGATGTGCAGCGTGTAGAACCAACCGCGCGTCTGACCGATGTACTCGACGATGAAGTCGCCCGGGAAGTGGTGCTCGAACCAGTCGGCGTTCTCGAAGGGGTAGTGCACCTGGGCATAGCTCATCGACCCGGAGTCGAACCACACGTCCAGCACGTCCTCGACGCGGCGCATCGTGCTCTTGCCGGTCGGGTCGTCGGGGTTGGGCCGGGTCAGGTCGTCGACGAAGGGACGGTGCAGGTCCGGCTCACCGTCGGCGCCGATCGGGAGCCTGCCGAAGTCGCGCTCGATCTCCTCGAAGGAGCCGTAGACGTCCAGGCGGGGGTAGGCCGGGTCGTCGGACTTCCACACCGGCACCGGGCTGCCCCAGAAGCGGTTGCGGGTGATCGACCAGTCGCGCGCATTCTCCAGCCACTTGCCGAACTGCCCGTGCTTGACGTGATCGGGCGTCCAGGTGATCTGCTCGTTGTTGGCGAGCATCTTGTCCTTGATCGCCGTGACCTCGACGAACCAGGACTCGACGCCCTTGTAGATCAGCGGCTGCCGGCAGCGCCAGCAGTGCGGGTAGGAGTGCTCGTAGGACTCGCGGCGCAGCAGGATCGTGCCGGGGCTGACCGAGTCGGTCTGCTCCCCCCGCGTGGTGGCCTTGAGGGCGTCGATGATCGGGCCGTTGGCGTCGAAGACGAGCAGACCGGCGTAGTCGGTGACGGGCGCGGTGAAGGTGCCGTCCTTGGCCACCGGCATGACGGCCTCGATGCCCTCACGGTCGGTGACCTCCTTGTCGACCTCACCGAAGGCGCCGGCGGTGTGGACCATGCCCGTACCGTCGGTGGTCGTGACGGCGTCGTCGGCGGCGACGACACGGAAGGCGCCCGCGTGGCCGGCGTAGTAGGACATCGGCGGGGTGTAGGTGCGGCCCAGCAGCTGGGCGCCGGTGTAGCGGCCGACGATGCTCGGCTCATCGCCCAGCTCGCGGGCGTAGTGGGCCAGACGGGCCTCGGCGAGCACGTACTTCGCGGTGCTCCCGTCGACACCGGGGACGGGCGCCTCGACGACGACGTAGTCGATCTCGGAGCCGACCATGACCGCCAGGTGGCTCGGGAGGGTCCACGGCGTCGTCGTCCACACGAGCAGGTGGGCGCCGTCGAGCACGGGGTCCTCGCCGGTCGTGTCCATCTGCAGGCCGACGGTGACCGCCGGGTCCTGACGCTGCTGGTAGACATCGTCATCCATGCGCAGCTCGTGGTTGGACAGCGGCGTCTCGTCCTGCCAGCAGTAAGGCAGCACGCGGAAGCCCTCGTAGACCAGGCCCTTGTCGTACATCGACTTGAAGGCCCAGATGACCGACTCCATGAAGCCGGGGTTGAGCGTCTTGTAGTCGTTGTCGAAGTCGACCCAGCGCGCCTGGCGGGTGACGTAGTCGCGCCAGTCACCCGTGTACCTCAGCACCGACTCGCGGCAGACCTCGTTGAACTTCTCGATGCCGATCTCGCGGATCTCGTCGGTCGTCTTCAGCCCGAGCTGGCGCATCGCCTCGAGCTCGGCGGGCAGCCCGTGGGTGTCCCAGCCGAAGCG
>JAKDKQ010000495.1 GCA_030453295.1 Janibacter sp. | reverse complement strand
GTGGTGCGCTTGATGCCCGGGTGGTACCAGCGGGCGACGTCGACCACCAGCGACAGGGCCGCGAGGGCGGTGGAGCGGGTGTCGTCGACGTCGAACTCGCCGGAGGCGACGCCCTCGGCGATGATCCGCTCGACGACGGCGTCGATCTCGCGGCGCAGGGTGAGCACCTCGCGCTGGTGCTCGGGGGAGAGGTGGCGGAACTCGTACTGCACGATCCGGGCGACCTGGTGCTGCTCCGCGTGCCAGCGGGCGAACTCGGAGATGACCTCCTGCAGCGCGTCCGTCGGGGAGGCGGCCTCGTCGGCGGCCGCGGCGAGTGCGTCGCGGGCGGCGACGTGCCCGACGCGGCTGAGCTGGAAGAGCAGGTCCTCCTTGCTGGCGAAGTGCACGTACACGCCGGCGGGGGACAAGCCAGCACGCGAGGCGATGTCCCGCGTGGTCGTGGCGTGGAAGCCCCTGTCCGCGAAGGCGTCAGCCGCTGCCTCGAAGAGGCGCACGACGGTGGGATTGTCGTGGGCCGGAAGGGCGGGCGTTTGCTGGGTCACGGTTGACAGCATGCCCTCAGGAGGTGAAACTAAGCAAGCGCTTAGTCAAAGTTTCTGAGCCAGTGTCTTCCCAGCCAACATGTCGGTACGTCAGTGCCAGAGAGGTGTGGACATGCCCCGCAACATCTACGAGGAGGACCACGAGTCCTTCCGTGCCTCCGCCCGTGAGTTCGTCGAGCGGATGCTCGTCCCCCGCGCGGAGACGATGATCGCCGAGCACTCGATCCCGCGCGAGGTCTGGCTCGAGGCCGGCAAGCAGGGCTTCTTCGGCCTGGAGATCCCCGAGGAGTTCGGTGGCGCCGGCATCGAGGACTACCGCTTCAACGCCGTCCTCGCCGAGGAGCTGTCGAAGTTCAACGCCGCGACCAGCTCGTGCTTCGGGATCCACTCCGACATCACCGCGCCGTACATCGTGGCGCTGGGCACCCAGGAGCAGAAGGAGCGGTGGCTCCCGGGCGTCGCCGCGGGCGAGAAGATCCTCGCGATCGGCATGACCGAGCCCTCCGGTGGCTCGGACCTGGCCAACCTCAAGAGCACCGCGGTCAAGGCCGATGATGGCTCGGGCGACTGGATCATCAACGGTTCCAAGACCTTCATCACCAACGGCCACCAGTGCGACCTGGCCGTTGTCGCGGTCCGCACGGACCCGACCAAGGGTGCCAAGGGCATCTCGCTCTTCGTCCTGGAGAAGGAGGACGAGGGCTTCACCAAGGGCCAGCCGCTGGACAAGGTCGGCCAGCCCGAGTCCGACACGTCCGAGCTCTTCTTCGACAACGTGCGCGTCTCCGGCGACCGGCTCCTCGGCCCCGAGGGCATGGGCTTCATCTCGATGATGCAGAAGCTGCCGCAGGAGCGTCTGGGCAATGCCATCGCCAACCTCGCGGGTGCCAAGCAGATCCTCGAGGAGACGATCCAGTACACGAAGGAGCGCAAGGCCTTCGGTCAGCCGATCGGTACCTTCCAGCACAACAAGTTCAAGCTGGCCGAGCTCGTGACCAAGGTCGAGGTCACCGAGGCCTACATCGACTCCTGCGTCGTCGCGCACGCCGCCGGCAAGCTCACCGCGGTCGACGCGGCCAAGGCGAAGTGGTGGGCCGCTGAGGTCCAGTGCGGCGTCCTCGACGAGTGCGTCCAGCTGCACGGTGGCTACGGCTTCATGAACGAGTACCGCGTCGCCCGTGCCTGGAAGGACGCCCGCGTCCACAAGATCTGGGCCGGCACCAACGAGATCATGAAGGAGCTCATCGG
>JAKDKQ010000494.1 GCA_030453295.1 Janibacter sp. | reverse complement strand
CATGCGCCCGATGCTCGCCACCCTCACCGAGACGGTCCCGGCCGGGCCGGAGTGGGTGCACGAGGTCAAGTGGGACGGCATGCGCATCCTCGCCGAGGCGAAGGGAGGCGGCCTGACCCTGACCAGCCGCTCCGGCCGTGACGTCACCGTCGCCTTCCCCGAGCTGGTCCCGCTGGCCGACCTCTACGACGACATGCTCCTCGACGGCGAGGTGGTCTCCTTCGTCGACGGACGCCCCTCCTTCGCAGCGCTCGCCGACCGAATGCACGTGGCCGACGCGCGCAAGGCGGCCCGGGCCGCCATCGCCCGACCGGTCACCTTCGTCGTCTTCGACGTCGTGCGGCTGCTGGGCCAGGACCTGAGCGCCCAGCCATGGTCGGCCCGACGCGCCCTGCTCGAGCAGCTCGACCTCAACGGCCCGCGCTGGCAGGTCCCCGCGACCCACGACGACGGCGAGGGCCTGCTCGCCGCCACGGCCGAGCAGGGACTCGAGGGCATCGTCTCCAAGCGACGCTCCTCGCCCTACTCCCCCGGACGCCGCTCCCCCGACTGGCTCAAGCGCCCGCACCGCGACACCCTCTCGGTCGTCGTCGGCGGCTGGCGCCCCGAGACCGGCGGCAACCGGCTCGGCGCCGTGCTCGTCGGCCGCCCCGGCGACGGCGGCTGGGAGTTCGTCGGGCGCGTCGGTGCCGGCCTCGCCGGACGGGCCGGCGCGAGTCTCCTCACGCGGCTGCGTCCGCTGGAGCGAGCGGACTCTCCCTTCGTCAGTCCGGTGCCGCGTGAGGACGCCGTCGGGACCACCTGGGTCGAGCCGGAGGTCGTCCTCGACGTCGCGAGCCTGGGACGCGGTGCTGGCGGACGGCTGCGTCAGCCGTCCTATCAACGCGTGCGGTCCGACCTGACCGCCGCCGACCTGAGGGAGACGACCGATGGCTGACTCCAGAGGGACGACCACCCGGGTCGAGGTGGCCGGGCGCACGATGCGCCTGACCTCGCTCGACAAGGTCATGTACCCCGCGACCGAGACGACGAAGGGCGAGGTCCTCTCGTACTACGCCCGCGCCGGCGAGACGGTGCTCGCGCACCTGGCGGGGCGACCGGTGACGCGGGTGCGCTTCCCGCACGGGGTGGAGGACATGAGCTTCTTCGAGAAGAACCTGCCCTCCGGCGCGCCGAGCTGGCTGCCCAGGGTCGAGATCTCCGACGTCACCTATCCCCTCGTCGAGGACCTCGCGCAGCTGACCTACCTCGTGAACCTCAACAGCATCGAGCTGCACGTACCCCAGTGGCGGGTCGAGGACGGCGAGCGGCTCAACCCCGACCGGCTCGTCATCGACCTCGACCCGGGCAAGCCGGCCGGCCTGCACGAGTGCGCCCGCGTCGCGCTCCTGCTGCGGGAGCGCCTCGGCGGGCTCGGTCTCGACCTGCACCCGGTGACCTCCGGCAGCAAGGGGATGCAGCTCTACGCCCGGCTCGGGGGTGACCTCACGAGCGACCAGGTCCGTGACCTCGCCCAGCAGCTTGCCCAGGAGATGACCCAGAAGCACCCCGACCTCGTGCTGTGGAAGATGACCAAGACGCTGCGCCCGGGCAAGGTCTTCATCGACTGGAGCCAAAATGTCGCGGCCAAGACCACCGTCTGCCCCTACTCGATGCGCGGCCGTGAGGACCCGTGGGTCGCCGCTCCTCGGACCTGGGACGAGGTCGAGGCGGGCGCGCAGGACGCGGACGCCCTGACCCAGCTGGACGTCGAGCAGGTGCTGGAGCGGCTCGAGAGCGACGGCGACCTGCTCGC
>JAKDKQ010000493.1 GCA_030453295.1 Janibacter sp. | reverse complement strand
CGGGTGCCCTCGGCCTTCATCTGCTGGATGCGGCGGTCGACGATCCGCTTCTCCATCTTGAACTCCGGGATCCCGTAGCGCAGCAGGCCGCCGGGCTTGTCCGCGCGCTCGTAGACGGCCACGGTGTGACCGGCCCGCGTGAGCTGCTGGGCGGCGGCCAGTCCGGCTGGTCCGGAGCCCACGACGGCGACGGTCTTGCCGGTGAGGCGGTCGGGGATCTGCGGCGGGACGTCGCCGCGGCCGAAGGCCTCCTCGATGGTCGTGACCTCGATCTGCTTGATCGTCACGGCCGGCTGGTTGATGCCGAGCACGCACGCGGTCTCGCAGGGGGCCGGGCAGAGGCGGCCGGTGAACTCGGGGAAGTTGTTCGTGGCGTGCAACCGCTCGATCGCGTCGTGCCAGTCGCCGCGCCAGGCGAGGTCGTTCCACTCCGGGATCAGGTTGCCCAGCGGGCAGCCGGAGTGGCAGAAGGGGATGCCGCAGTCCATGCAGCGGCCGGCCTGGCGCTGCAGCTGTCCTGCCTGCTGCTCCTCGTAGACCTCCTTCCAGTCCTTGATGCGCACGTCGACGGGTCGACGCGCGGGCAGCTCGCGCTCGCGAGTGGTGAGAAAGCCGGTCGGGTCAGCCACGGGAAGCCTCCATGATCCGGTCCCAGACCTGCGTGCCGTCGAGGTCGAGGCCCTCGGCCTCGGCGTCGGCCCGCACGTCGAGGACGCGCTGGTAGTCGCGGGGAAGGACGAGCGAGAAGCGGTCGTAGGCCGCCTCGCCCTCGTCGAGCAGCCGCTGGGCGACGGCGGAGCCGGTGTGCTCGAGGTGCTGGGTGAGCAGCTCGCGCACGACCTCGCGGTCGCCGGTGCGAAGGGGGGTGATGTCGACGAGCTCGGGGTTGACCAGGGACTCGTCGAGGTCGAGGACGAAGGCGTTGCCACCGGACATCCCGGCGGCGAAGTTGCGCCCGGTGGGGCCGAGGACGAGGACCGTGCCACCGGTCATGTACTCGCACCCGTGGTCGCCGACGCCCTCGACGACCGCGGAGGCGCCGGAGTTGCGCACGCAGAAGCGCTCACCGACGACCCCTCGGAGGAAGAGCTGGCCCGACGTCGCGCCGTAGCCGATGACATTGCCGGCGATGACATTGTCCTCGGCGACGTAGCGCGCGCCCTCGGGCGGACGCACGATGACCCGGCCTCCGGAGAGGCCCTTGCCGACGTAGTCGTTGGCGTCACCGACCATCGTCAGGGTGATGCCCCGTGGCAGGAATGCCCCCAGGCTCTGACCGGCCGACCCGGTGAAGGTCAGCTCGATGGTGCCGTCCGGCAGTCCCTCGGGGTGACGCTTGGTCACCTCGTGCCCGAGCATCGTGCCCAGGGTGCGGTTGACGTTGCGGACCGGGAACTCGCCGCTGACCGCGCTGCCGTCCTCCAGCGCGGGGGCCGCGAGGTCGATCAGCTGGTGGTCCAGCGCTGCGTCCAGCCCGTGCTCCTGGGCCTTGGTGTGCCGCACGCCGGAGCCGTCCAGGGAGGCGACCTTGGCGAAGATCGGACCCAGGTCGAGGCCGGCGGCCTTCCAGTGGTCGACGGCCTTGCGGGTGTCGAGCAGGTCGACCCGCCCGATGGCCTCCTCGAGAGTGCGGAAGCCCAGCTCGGCGAGCAGCTCGCGCACCTCCTCGGCGATGTACTCGAAGAAGGTCTCGACGAACTCGGGCTGGCCCGAGTAGCGCGCCCGCAGCTCGGGGTTCTGCGTCGCGATGCCCACGGGGCAGGTGTCGAGGTGGCAGACCCGCATGAGGATGCAGCCGCTGACGACGAG
>JAKDKQ010000086.1 GCA_030453295.1 Janibacter sp. | reverse complement strand
TCGGTCGACGACGCCAACCTGCTGAAGCTGTAAGGAGCCACCTTGCTCACGGATCTCGCTTGGCTGCTCGTCGCCCTGCCCCTGCTCGGCGCCGCCCTGCTGCTGCTCGGCGGCCGCCTCACCGACTCCTTCGGCCCGCTGCTGGCCACTGCCCTGTCCTGGGGGTCCTTCCTCGTGGGTGCCGGGATCTTCATCTCGATGCTCGGCTCCGAGCCGGGGGAGCGCACCTCCTCCATCGAGCTGTGGAACTGGATCCCGGCCGGCGGCATCGACGTCGCCGCAGGGTTGCTCGTCGACCCGCTGTCGATGGCCTTCGTCCTGCTGGTCACCTTCGTCGGCTCGCTCATCCACGTGTACTCGCTCGGATACATGGAGCACGACCCTGACAAGCGGCGCTTCTTCGCGTACCTGAACCTCTTCGTCGCGTCGATGCTCCTGCTCGTCCTCGCCGACTCCTACCTGCTGCTCTTCGTCGGCTGGGAAGGCGTGGGCCTGGCCTCCTGGCTGCTCATCGGCTTCTGGAACCACAACCCCGCGTACGCGACCGCGGCCAACAAGGCCTTCATCGTCAACCGGATCGGCGACGTCGGCCTGCTGCTCGCGATGTCGATCATGCTGGCGACCTTCGGCACGCTGGACTTCGCCGCGGTCGACGGCGCCGTCGCGGGCGCCGGAGAGGGCACGCTCACGGCCATCGGCCTGCTGCTCCTGCTCGCCGCCTGCGGCAAGTCGGCGCAGTTCCCGCTGCAGTCCTGGCTCGGTGACGCCATGGCCGGCCCGACCCCCGTCTCGGCGCTCATCCACGCCGCGACGATGGTCACCGCCGGCATCTACCTCGTCGTGCGCAGCCACGCCATCTTCGAGGGAGCACCCAATGCCCAGCTCGCCGTGGTCATCGTCGGTGCGATCACCCTCGTCTACGGGGCGATCGTCGGCTGTGCCAAGGACGACATGAAGAAGGCGCTGGCCGCCTCGACCATGAGCCAGATCGGCTACATGATGCTCGCCGCGGGCCTCGGCCCGGTCGGCTACGCCTTCGCGATCTTCCACCTCATCACCCACGGCTTCTTCAAGGCCGGGATGTTCCTCGGAGCCGGCTCGGTCATGCACGGCATGAATGACCAGGTCGACATGCGCCGCTTCGGTGGGCTGTCCACGGCCATGAAGATCACCTGGGTGACCTTCGGTCTGGGCTGGCTCGCGATCCTGGGGGTGCCCCCCTTCTCCGGCTTCTGGAGCAAGGACAAGATCATCGAAGCCGCCTTCGTCGGCGAGGGCTGGCGTCCGTGGGTCTTCGGCCTGGCCGCGCTCATCGGTGCCGGGATCACCGCCTTCTACATGTCGCGTCTGTTCTTCATGACCTTCCACGGCAAGAAGCGGTGGACGCAGGACGTGCACCCGCACGAGTCGCCGCTGACCATG
Source organism: Janibacter sp. (assembly GCA_030453295.1). GTDB lineage: Bacteria > Actinomycetota > Actinomycetes > Actinomycetales > Dermatophilaceae > Janibacter. The sequence continues at coordinate 6,596 of JAKDKQ010000086.1, read as the reverse complement.
ACCATCCCGATGATGGTGCTGGCCGTCGGATCGGCCTTCCTCGGCCTGATCCTCGCGACCGTCGCCCCGATCGGCACGTGGCTCGAGCCGGTCTTCGGTCACGTCGAGCACCACGAGCCGGTCCTGCCGGTGCCGGTGCTCATGGCCGGCACGCTCGTCGTCGTCGCCATCGGTGCCGTCTGGGCCTGGCTGACCTACGGCCGTGGCGAGGTCCCGGAGGTGGCCCCCGAGGGCTCGGCCCTGACCCGCGCGGCCCGCCGCGACCTCTACCAGGACGAGCTCAACGCGACCCTCCTGCAGTGGCCGGGCATGGCCCTCACCCGCGGGCTGGTCTCCGTCGACACCGACGGCATCGACGGTGCCGGTGTCGGTGGGCTCGCCCGCTGGACCGAGCGCTCCTCCTCCTGGCTGCGCCGTGCCCAGAACGGCTACGCGCGCAGCTACGCCCTGACGATGCTCTCCGGCGTCGTCGTCTTCCTCGCAGCCCTGTGGGTGATCAACTGATGGACAACATGCCCTGGCTCACCCTGCTCATGGTCGTACCGCTGGTCGGCTCGATCGCGGTGGCGGCGCTCCCTTCGCGCAGCTCCGCACTCGCTCGGCCCATCGCGCTCGGCGTCTCGCTCCTGACGCTGGCGATCGGAGTCGTCGCCGCGGCCACGAGCTTCACGCGCGGCAGCGACCAGCAGTTCCAGATGAGCGAGCAGCACGAGTGGATCCCGCAGCTCGGGGTCAGCTACTCGCTCGGCGTCGACGGGATCGCCCTCTCGCTGATCCTCATGGCGCTCGTCCTCATGCCGATCTGCCTGCTGGCGGCCTGGGACGACGTGCCCGAGGGCGGCGGCCGCGAAAAGGGCTACTTCGCCCTGCTCCTGCTGCTCCTGCCCTTCATGGTCGGGGTCTTCGCCGCGACCGACGTCTTCCTCTTCTACGTCTTCTTCGAGGCCATGCTCATCCCGGTGTACTTCCTCATCGGGATGTACGGCGGCGAGCGTCGTCAGGCTGCTGCGGTGAAGTTCCTGCTCTTCAGCCTCGCGGGCGGGCTCATCATGCTCGTCGGTGTCATCGCGCTGTACCTGCAGGGCCCCGGCGGCTCCGACGGCTTCCTCCTCGAGCGCCTCACCGGCCTCGAGATCGGCGGCAACACCGAGCGCTGGCTCTTCGTGGCCTTCTTCATCGCCTTCGCGGTCAAGGCGCCGATGTGGCCGGTCCACACCTGGCTGCCCGATGCCGCGACCGCTGCCCGACCCGCCGTGGCCACGCTGCTCGTCGGCGTACTCGACAAGGTCGGCACCTTCGGGATGATCCGCTTCTGCCTGCAGCTCTTCCCCGAGGCGAGCCAGTGGGCGACCCCGGTCGTCATCACCCTCGCGGTGGTCTCGGTCCTCTACGGCGCGATCCTGGCGATCGGTCAGCGCGACATGATGCGCCTGATCGCCTTCACCTCGATCAGCCACTTCGGCTTCATCGTGATGGGCATCTTCGCCTTCACCTCGGTCTCGCAGGCCGGCAGCAACCTCTACATGGTCAACCACGGGTTCGCGACGGCTGCGCTCTTCCTCATCGCGGGCATGCTCGTCGCTCGCCGCGGCAGCAAGCGCATCGACGACTACGGCGGCTGGCAGCGAGCGACCCCGGTCCTCGCCGGCAGCTTCCTCGTGGCCGGTCTGGCCACCCTGTCACTCCCGGGTCTGTCGACCTTCGTCTCGGAGTTCCTCGTCATCGCGGGCACCTGGTCGCGCTACCCCGTCGCGACGGCCTTCGCCGTCTGGGGTGTCGTCCTCGCCGCGATCTACATCCTGCTGATGTACAAGCGGATCTTCACCGGCCCGCCGCCCGTCATCGAGGCGGTCGGCGAGGCGGTGGACGAGGCGGTTGCCGCGGGTGACCTCGCGTCGTCCGACAGCGAGCTGCAGTACATCCGTGCCGACATCGACGAGGGGCGTCGCCCCCTTCGACTCGCCGCGCCGCTGCGCGACCTCGGACTGCGCGAAAAGCTCGTCGTGGCCCCGATCCTCGCGATCCTCATCGGTCTCGGCTTCTTCCCCCAGCCCGTCCTGGACACGCTCAACCCGGCCGTCGAGCGGACGCTCCAGATCGTCGGCGTCTCCGACACGACCCCGTCGGTCCCGGCTGACGCAGGCTCGACCTCAGGGAGTGACCACTGATGCCCCCCACCGTCCCCGCGGCCTTCGAGGCCGTCGAGATCAGCTACTGGGCGCTCTCGCCGATGATCGTGCTCCTCGTCGGAGCCTTCGTCGGTGTGCTCGTCGAGGCCTTCGTCCCGCGCGGCACGCGGCATCTCGCGCAGGTGGTCGTCGCCGTGGGCTCGATCGTGCTCTCCCTGGCCGCGCTGGTCTTCATGACCGAGACCGAGACGGGGATCACCGTGGGCGGCACCATCGCCGTCGACGGTCCGACCCGCTTCATGCAGGGCGCCCTGCTCGTCCTCGGCCTGCTGGGCCTGCTCGTCATGGCCGACCGCCTCGGCGGTGACACCGCCGACGCGTTCACCCCCATGGGCGCCGCAAGCCCCGGGTCCGACCTCGAGGCACAGGCAGCGCGCAGGGGGTGGTCCACGACGGAGGCCTTCCCGCTGGCGCTCTTCGCCCTCGCCGGGATGCTGCTCTTCCCGGCGTCCAACGACCTGCTCACCATGTTTGTCGCACTCGAGCTGCTCTCGCTGCCGCTGTACCTCATGTCGGGTCTGGCCCGGCGTCGTCGGCTGCTGTCCCAGGAGGCTGCGCTCAAGTACTTCCTGCTCGGCGCCTTCTCCTCCGGCTTCTTCCTCTTCGGTGCCGCGCTGCTCTACGGCTACGCGGGCTCCATCGGCCTGCCGGAGATCGCCGCTGCCGCCAGCACCTCGACCGGTGAGTTCGAAGGACTGCTCCTGCCGGGTGTCGTCCTGGTCATCGTCGGCTTGCTCTTCAAGGTCGGCGCCGTGCCCTTCCACTCCTGGACCCCGGACGTCTACCAGGGCGCCCCGACCCCGGTCACCGGATTCATGGCGGCCTGCACCAAGGCTGCTGCCTTCGGTGCGCTGCTGCGCCTGATGTACGTCGGGCTGGAGACCACCCGGTGGGAGTGGCACATCGGGGTCGTCGTCATCGCCGCCCTGACCATGATCGTCGGGTCCGTGCTGTCCGTCACGCAGACCGACATCAAGCGGCTGCTGGCCTACAGCTCGATCGCGCACGCCGGGTTCATCATCGTGGCGCTCATCAGCTTCGACCGCACCGCGGTCGAGGGCGTCTTCTTCTACGTCGTCGCCTACGGCGTCTCGACGATCGCCGCCTTCGCGATCGTCAACCTCGTGCGTGAGCGCGACGCGGAGGCGACGCACCTCTCCCAGTGGGCCGGGCTGGGGCGCAAGCACCCGTGGCTGTCCGGCTCCTTCGCGCTGCTCATGCTCGCCTTCGCGGGGATCCCGCTGACCTCCGGCTTCACGGCCAAGGTCGCCGCGTTCATGCCCGCTCTGGAGCACGGTGGCCTCTCCGGCGTCGTCCTCGTGGTCATCGGCGTGCTCATGTCGGCGATCACCGCCTTCGTCTACATCCGGTTGATCGTCCTGATGTTCTTCACCGAGCCGACCGGCGATGTCACCGTCGCCGCGCCGGCCACGCTGTCCCTGGCTGTCATCGTCGTGGGTGTCATCGTTACGATCGCCCTCGGTGTCTTCCCGGGCCCGCTGCTCGAGCTCGCCGAGCAGTCCAGCATCTTCATCACGAGGTGACCCTGTGACCAGCTCGACCCCGCCGGTCCTCGCCCTGCCAGAAGCGAGCGAAGAGCTGACCTCGCGCCTGACAGCCGGTCTGCAGCAGGTGGAGGCGCTGATCATCGAGCGCACCCGCAGCGAGGACGACTTCATCAGCGAGGCCAGCCTCCATCTGGCCAACGCCGGGGGCAAGCGGTTCCGGCCGATGCTCACGATGCTCGTCGCAGAGCTCGGCTCAGGGATCAACGAGCAGGTCGTGGCGGCCGCTGCCGGTGTCGAGCTGACCCACCTGGCGAGCCTGTACCACGACGACGTCATGGACGAGGCGGACCTGCGCAGAGGCGCACCGAGCGCCAATGCGCTGTACGACAACTCGACCGCGATCCTCGTGGGCGACCTGCTCTTCGGCACCGCGTCGGACATCATCGCCGACCTCGGCGCCGACGCGGTCAAGATCCAGGCGCAGACCTTCATCCGACTGTGCTCCGGCCAGATCCGCGACGACCGGCCCTGCCCGCAGGGCCAGGACGCCCGCGAGTACTACCGAGGCGTCCTCGCCGACAAGACGGGTGTCCTCGTCGCCACGGCCGCGCGCTACGGCGCCATGTACGGCGGGTGCAGCCCCGAGGTCATCGAGATGGCGACGGAGTACGGCGAGCACCTCGGGGTCGCCTTCCAGCTCGCTGATGACCTCATCGACATCTCGAGCGAGTCCGACGAGACCGGCAAGACGCCCGGCACCGACCTGCGTGAGGGCAAGCGCACCCTGCCGGTGCTCAATGCGCTGGCCTCGACCGACCCCGCCGACGCCGAGCTGCAGGAGCTGCTGCGCTCCGAGCTCAAGGCGCCCGAGCGGGTGGAGCGGGCGCTGGAGCTGTTGCGGACGCACCAGGCCATGACGGACGCGCGTGAGGAGACCCTCGCCGTGGGTCGGCAGGCCGTCGACTCCCTGGCCATGCTGCCCGACAGCGACGCCAAGACCGCTCTCATCGCCCTCATGGAGGGCGTCGTCCACCGCGTGGGCTGAGCCCCCTTCGCGCGCGGGTTCTCGGGGTCAGACCGGCTCGACCGGCTCCAGAGACTCGCACTCGTCCGGGGCCGGGCGCCGTCGTTGACGAGCCGTGCGCAGCGAGTCGACGGTCAGGCAGACGAGCGCCACCCACACGATCCCGAAGCCGATCCAACGGACCGGGTCGATGTGCTCGCCGAGCAGGGTGACGCTGACGACCAGCTGGATCACCGGGGTGATGAACTGGATCAGCCCGATCGTCACCAGCGGGATGCGACGCGCGGCCTCGGCGAAGAGGAGCAACGGGATCGCGGTGATCACTCCGGCCGACACGAGCAGGACCGGGTGCCACGGAGCGTCCATGGTGAAGGTCGAGTCACCCTGCGCCGTCAGCCACCACACGAGCCCCAGCGCCGGCGGCAGGAGAAAGATCGTCTCCGCCGACAGGGACTGCAGGGCCGGCAGCGTGGCCCCGAGCTTTTTCTTGGTCAGGCCGTAGCCGCCGAAGCTCATCGCGAGGACCAGCGAGATCCACGGCAGGCCGCCTCCGGCGAGCGTGAGGTAGACGGCAGCGAGCGCGCCGATCCCGACAGCGACCCATTGCAGGGTGCGCAGCCGCTCACCCAGGACGAGGACACCGAGCGCCACGGTGACGATCGGGTTGAGGAAGTAGCCGAGCGCGGCTTCGTTGGTCCGCCCGGTGCCGACGGCGTAGACGTAGACGAACCAGTTGATGCCGATGAGGTAGGCGGCGATGCCCACGCCCAGGGCCAGCCGTCCGCGCAGCTGGCGCAGCAGTGCCACGAGCTCCGTGCGCAGGAGCAGGACGAGGACGCACAGCACGAAGGTCCAGACGACCCGGTGCGCCAGGATCTCCACGGCCCCGGCAGGGCGCAGCGCGTGGAAGTACAGGGGGAAGAGTCCCCAGATGCCGTAGGCGAACCAGGCGGCCAGGACGCCACGGGCGTCGCGTTGAGGGGTCACACCGCGAGGCTACGCCGGACGGAGGGTGGGTCAGGAGGGCAGTTCCGCAACGGCGACGAAATTGGCCGTGCGGTGGCCGTCGGTGCGGAAGCCGAGCTCGTCGTCGCAGGTCACCAGGACCACCCGTCGGGTGTCGTCATTGCCTCCCCAGACCTGCGTGCTGGTGGTCAGCTCGTCCTTGTCGACGATGTCGGTGCTCGTCACCTCGAAGCGCAGCGTGGCGCCGCCGGGATAGGCGAGGACCACCCCGTCCCCCTTCGTCAGCTGCTCGAGCGCAGCGAAGGAGTCGGCCTCCCCGCCGGAGATGACGTGCCCGGCGATGACCGTGGTCCCGGTGGCGCCGGGGCGCACCCGGTCGTACCCGGTGAACCAGATGACCTGGCCGGGATCGGGGTTGACCTTGCCCCCACGCAGGCCCTGCGGCTCGATCTGCGTCGACAGGCCGACGGCCGGGATGCTCAGACTTGTCGCGGGGTCCGTGGCATCCGCGGCCGCGGTGCCGGCTCGGCGCTCGGCGGCACTCTGAGCGGTGTCGGCGGCGCGGCTGACCGAGACCGTCGGGTCGGGGACATTGGTCGTGCTGGTGCTCCTGCCGGGGACCGAGGTGGTGGTCGTGGACGAGGCGGTGGGGGAGGCCCCCTTCGTGCTCGTCGACGAAGGGGAGGTCCCGGACGTCGTCGGCGCATCGCCACCGGCCCCGCACCCGGTGGCGGTCAGTGCGAGCAGCGCGCCGGTGGCGACCAGGCCACGGCGGGCACGGTGGGGCAGGTGCATGGGGTTCACCCTGTCATGACGAGAGCGGGGCCGCCCCCCGAGGGCGGCCGCCCCCCCCGGGGCGGCGGAGTGGCGCGGGAGCCGCAGCGGCGGGCGGGGGGCGTGTGCGGCGGG
>JAKDKQ010000492.1 GCA_030453295.1 Janibacter sp. | reverse complement strand
GCAACCGGCCGATCGACCTGTGGGTCCACGAGCAGGACATCCGCGTCGCGACCGGACGGCCCGTGGTGACCTCCAGCGCCGGAGCAGCTCACGTCGCGGCCCTGATGACCAAGGTCTTCCCGATGACCTTGCGGCGACTGCCGTCCGGCACGGCCGTCATCGCCCGCATCACCGGCCCGCAGGGCCGGGTGCTCACCGCCCGGGTGGGCGAGGACGGGAGGGCGGCTCCCTTCGACCCGAGCGAAGGGGGCGACGTCACCCTCGAGATGGACGACGCCACCTGGCTGCGGCTCACCGGCGGTCGGATCACGCCGGAGGAGGCCCGGGTCGAGGTCACCGGGGACGAGGGGACCGCGGCGGTCGTCCTCGGACGGTTCAACGTCACCCCCTGAGGCCGGCGGTTGACGCGTGGTGCACGCCCCGGCGTAGCGTGCGTCACATGGACTATCGACACCTTGGCAACAGCGGTCTCAAGATCAGCGAGATCGCCTACGGCAACTGGCTCACCCACGGCTCCCAGGTCGAGGCCGACGCCGCGACGGCGTGCGTGCGTGCGGCTCTCGACAACGGGATCTCGACCTTCGACACGGCCGACGTCTACGCCAACACCAAGGCGGAGAGCGTCCTCGGCGAGGCGCTCAAGGGCGAGCGGCGTGAGTCGCTCGAGATCCTTACCAAGGTCTACTGGCCGACCGGTCCGGCCGGGCACAACGACTCCGGCCTGTCCGCCAAGCACATCCGCGAGTCGATCGACGGCTCGCTGCGTCGCCTGCAGACTGACTACGTCGACCTCTACCAGGCGCACCGCTACGACACCGAGACGCCGCTCGAGGAGACGATGCAGGCCTTCGCCGACGTCGTGCGCCAGGGCAAGGCCCTGTACATCGGCGTCAGCGAGTGGACCGCCGACCAGATCCGCGAGGGTCACCGCCTCGCCTCGGACCTCGGCATCCGCCTGGTCTCCAGCCAGCCGCAGTACTCCATGCTCTGGCGCGTCATCGAGGACGAGGTCGTCCCCACGTGCGAGGAGCTCGGGCTCTCGCAGATCGTGTGGAGCCCGGTCGCGCAGGGGATCCTCACCGGCAAGTACCTGCCCGGCCAGCCCCTGCCCGAAGGGAGCCGCGCCGCCCACGAGGAGGTCGGCGGCTCGATCTCCGGTCGGGTGAACGACGACGCGCTGCTCACCGCGGTCCAGGGCCTGAAGCCGGTCGCCGACGAGGTCGGCCTGTCGATGGCGCAGCTCGCCGTCGCGTGGGTCCTGCAGAACTCCAACGTCGCCGCCGCCATCATCGGTGCCTCGCGCCCCGAGCAGGTCGTCGAGAACGTCAAGGCGGCCGGCGTCACGCTCGAGCCCGAGGTCCTGGCCACGATCGACACCGTCCTCGGCGAGCACGTCCAGCGCGACCCTGGCCTGACCGCGGCCAACGCGCCGAAGAAGCGCCCCAGCTGACCGTTCGAGTCACGCCGTCGACCTCGCGCGACTGAGGGCGTGCCGGACTGCGGTTCGCCCAGTCCCATGAGACGTGCATTGCCTTAGGGCAATGCACGTATTCGTGGTCAGGGCCCGGCCACCCGTGCGGCCTCGGGCTGCACGGTGCTAGCTGCGCCCTGCGGACCCGAGCCACGGGCCGGTGAGGTCGGCGATCGAGCCGGTCAGTGCCTTCTGCAGCAGGGGCCCGAAGGTCACGCGTCGAACCCCGGCGTCGCGCAGTTCCTGCAGGGATCCCGACGCGGCTCCGTCGACGGGGTGCGCCGTGACGTTGACCGGCAGCGAGGTCGCCGCCATCAGCGCGGCGAGGCTCGCGGCGTCGGGGA
>JAKDKQ010000491.1 GCA_030453295.1 Janibacter sp. | reverse complement strand
GCGGTGGCGCCGGCGAGGGTCACCAGCCCGGCGTCGAGGGTGCCGAAGCTCGCGCCGCTCGCCCCGCCCAGTCGCGAGGCGACGAAGGCCTCGGCCATCTCGGTGGGGGAGTGCAGCACCATCAGGCTGGCCTGGAGCGTGAGGGCGAGTCGCTCGACGAGTCGCCGCGCGCCCATCGCCACCTCGGTGCCGTCCAGCGCCGCGAGACCTGCGCAGTCGCGCTCCAGCTCGTCGAGGGCGGCGTCGAGCACCGGCAGGTGGCCGCGGGCCGTCGAGGCCTCCTTGAGCAGCGCCATGAGCGAGGCCGGCTCGCGGGAGATCGCCCGCAGGACGTCGAGCGCGTTGACATTGCCCGAGCCCTCCCAGATCGAGTTGAGCGGCGCCTGGCGGTAGAGCCGGGCCAGGCCGTGCTCCTCGACGTAGCCGTTGCCGCCCAGGCACTCCATCGCCTCCGCGACGAAGGGGGAGGTGCGCTTGCACACCCAGTACTTGCCGACCGCCACCCCCAGGCGGGTCAGCTCGGTGTCACCCTCGTCGAGGGCGTGCGCCAACCGGAGCCCGAGCAGCGTGGCCGCCTCGGACTCCAGAGCGAGGTCGGTCAGGACATTGCGCATGAGCGGCTGGTCGACGAGCGTCGCGCCGAAGGCCCGGCGATGGCTCGTGTGGTGCACCGCGCGCGTCAGAGCCGCGCGCATCGTCGCGGCGGAGCCGAGGACGCAGTCCAGCCGAGTCGCCGAGACCATCTCGATGATGGTGCGGACCCCCCTTCCCTCCTCGCCGACGAGCGCACCCCAGGTGCCGTCGAGCTCGATCTCGGAGGAGGCGTTGGAGCGATCGCCGAGCTTGTCCTTCAGCCGCTGCAGGGCGAAGGGGTTGCGGCTCCCGTCCTCGAGGACCCGGGGGACGAGGAAGCAGCTCGGTGGCGCGTCCTCGCTCGTCTTGGCCAGGACGAGGAAGACATCACTCATCGGTGCGGAGCAAAACCACTTGTGGCCGGTGAGCCGGTAGCTGTCACCGGTGAGCGGGCCGCCGGGGATGCGCACCGCGAGCGTCGAGTTGGCGCGCACGTCCGAGCCGCCCTGCTTCTCGGTCATCCCCATCCCGGCGATCGCGCCCGCCTTGGTCTGCACCTCGCGCAGCCCGAAGTCGTACTCCCGTGAGGCGAGCTTGCCCTCCCAGCGGGCGGCGAGCTCGGGGGAGTGGCGAAGGGCGGGGACAGCCGCGTTGGTCATCGTGATGGGGCAGATGTGGCCCGGCTCGACCTGGCTCCACGTGACGAACCCGGCGGCTCGCCGCACGTGCGCGCCACTGGCCTGCGGCTGCGTCCACGGCACCGCGGTCAGGCCGGCGCCGGCGGCCACACCCATCAGCTCGTGCCACGCGGGGTCGAACTCGACCTCGTCGACCCGGTGGCCCCACCTGTCGTGGGTGACCAGTCGCGGGGTGTTGCGCTGGGCGAGATCGGCCCACCGCTCGGCGCGCTCCGAGCCGGCCAGCTCGCCGAGGGAGGTCAGCTCGGTGACCGCCTGCTCCCGTTGCTGCTCGGGGACCCAGCGGGCCACCCCTTCGCCCAGGACCGGATCGCTGCCGAAGACGTCGTGACCGCCGTAGGGCGGGACCTGGTTGGTGACCTCGTGGGTGGACATGACCGCACGATACGGCTCTCTCGTCAGGTGCCGAAGGGCGGTGGTCACCTCTGGTTTGGAATCTGCGGATGCTCTGGGCTAATCTCACCCAGCGCAGGCAAGCAGTGATGTGAGCCTGCACTGCGGATGTAGCTCAGTTGGTAGAGCGCAACCTTGCCAAGGTTGAGGTCGCCGGT
>JAKDKQ010000490.1 GCA_030453295.1 Janibacter sp. | reverse complement strand
GAGACGATCGACAAGATCACCGACCGGCTCAACCCCGGCCTGACCGTCGACGGCATCCTCGCGACGATGTACGACGGACGTACCCTGCACAGCCGCGAGGTCGTCGGGTCGGTCGTCGAGCACTTCGGCGACCGGGTCTTCCACACCGTCATCTCCCGCACGGTGAAGTTCCCCGACGCCACCCTCGCCGCGGAGCCGATCACCACCTACGCCACCGGGCACTCCGGGGCCAACGCCTACCGGCAGCTGGCTCGCGAGCTGATCTCGCGCGGCGGCGCTCCCTGACGACCGTGGAGATGGCCGTCCCCGGCGGGGTCATCACCAAGCGGGGCGCGGACGCGGCCTTCACCGTCCACCTCGACAACTTCGAGGGTCCCTTCGACCTGCTGCTCGGCCTGATCAGCAAGCATCAGCTGGACATCACCGAGATCGCCCTGGCCAAGGTGACGGACGAGTTCATCGCCCATCTGCGCGTCCTCCAGGCGAGCGACCCGGCCTGGGACCTGGGGCAGACGAGCGAGTTCCTCCTCGTCGCCGCCACGCTGCTCGACATCAAGGCCTCTCGGCTCCTGCCCAACACCGGGGACGGCGACGAGGAGGACCTGGAGCTCATCGAGGCCCGCGACCTGCTCTTCGCCCGGCTCCTGCAGTACCGGGCCTTCAAGGACGTCGCGGCCCACATCGGCGAGACGATGGCGAGCACCGGGCGGATGACTCCGCGGCAGGCCGGCCTCGAGCCGCACCTGGCCACGCTCCTGCCCGAGCTCGTCATGAGCATCACGCCGGAGCAGCTGGCCATGATTGCTGCCCGCGCACTCACCCCCAAGGAGCCGGAGACCGTCGGTCTGACGCACCTGCACGCGCCCGCCGTGAGCGTGCGGGAGCAAGCGGCCATCGTCGTCGACCGACTGCGCACCGAGGGAGCGCTCTCCTTCGCGGTGCTCGTCCGGGACGCCGACTCGACGCTCGTCGTGGTCGCTCGCTTCCTCGCCCTGCTCGAGCTCTTCCGCGACAAGCAGGTGACCTTCGACCAGCCGGAGGCTCTCGGTGCCCTCGAGGTGAGCTGGACCGGAAGCCAGGAGGGCACCGTGGACGTCGGTGCCGAGTTCGACGAAGGGGAGGGCCCACCCCCTTCGCCCGAAGAGGAGGAACACGATGAGTGAGCCGACCCCCGTGGAGTCCCTGACCGAGCCCGACCTCGCATCGGAGACCGAGGGCGACGACGTCCAGGTGGCCTTCGACGTCGGTGAGCTGCCGGGTGGAGCCCGCGCGGCCATCGAAGCGGTCCTGATGATCGTCGAGGAACCGGTCACCGACCACGCCCTCGCGTCGGCGCTGGAGCTGCCGGTCGAGGAGATCCGCGGTCACCTCGAGGCGCTCGAGAGCGCCTATGCCGATGGCCAGCACGGCTTCACGGTGCGCAACGTCGGCGGCGGCTGGCGCTTCTACAGCCACCACGCCTATGCGCCGGTCGTGGAACGCTTCGTCATCGACGGTCAGCAGTCCAAGCTGACCACCGCCTCCTTGGAGACGCTCGCCGTGATCGCCTATCGGCAGCCGATCGCCCGAGCCCGCATCAGCGCGATCCGCGGCGTCAGCGTCGACGGTGTCGTGCGCACCCTGCTCACCCGCGGGCTGATCGTGGAGGTCACCAAGGACGAGGAGTCCAACGCGACGCTCTACGGCACCACCCCCTACTTCCTGGAGCGGATGGGTCTGAACTCCCTGGACGACCTTCCGCCGCTCGCCCCCTACCTACCCGATGCAACAGTGTTCGACGAACTCGTGAATGAGGCCCGCCCATGGCCCCCCCCCCGCACCGCC
>JAKDKQ010000489.1 GCA_030453295.1 Janibacter sp. | reverse complement strand
GCGCGAAGATCACCGAGACGACGAGCGACATCGAGGCGGTGCTGGCGTCGACGGCCCGGCCGTCGGCCAGCTCGAGGCCGTAGACGAGCGCCGTCACGACGAGCGCGAGCGCCTCGACGAGGCACACCGCCGCGGCGGCGATCGCGGGTGGTGTGGGCGGGGGAAGGTCGCTGCTCGAGGTCACGACCAGCAGCGTAGGTGACCGAACACACGCGCAGAAGGAACAAGCCGTTCTCCCACACCGTTGGCTTACCGAGCGGTATCTTGGACAATGGTGTGTGTATTGAGTCGTGGTTCGGCCATGGCTTGGTGCACTCCCGGTCGTCCACGGCACCGTTTGCCGTGCAACAACGACCTCCCCGACAACAAGGAGCACCACCCTCATGGATTGGCGCGACCGCGCAGCCTGTCTGGACGAAGATCCGGAACTGTTCTTTCCCATCGGCAACACCGGCCCCGCGATCGCGCAGATCGAGGAGGCCAAGAAGGTGTGCCGCCGGTGCGAGGTCGTCGACACCTGCCTCAAGTGGGCCATCGAGTCCGGCCAGGACGCTGGAGTCTGGGGTGGCCTGTCCGAGGACGAGCGCCGCGCCCTCAAGCGCCGCAAGGCCCGCGCCCGCCGCGCCGGCTGACCTCACCTGCACCTGACCGCCGTCTCCGAGCACCCGCTCGGGGGCGGTTTCGTCGTGTCGGGAGCGATCAGGTCTCGACCCCGCGCAGCCGCACGCTGAAGCGCACCCGAGTCCCGTGCGGGTCGACATCATCCCACCGGATCTGCCCACCCAGGTCGTGCACCATCGAGGTGACGATGCGGGTCCCGAGACCAGCCCGACTGGGCCGAAAGCCCGTGGGGAGCCCGGCGCCGTCGTCGACGACCGTCACCCGCAGGATGTCGTCGCCCTCGTCCGCACCCGCACGCTCGGCATCCACGCGCACGACCCCGCCCTCGGGGATGCCGTGCTCGACGGCATTTTGCACCAGCTCCGAGAGGATGAGGCCGACCGCGGTCGCGTCCTCCGCCCGGACCATGCCGAAGGACCCGGTGAATCGTGAGTCGATCGCCCCACTCGTGCGGGCGACCTCGACGATCGCCCGCAGCCCCCGGACGGCGACATCGTCGAAGTCGACGGTCTCCGCAAATCCGGTACTCAACGCCTCGTAGATCATCGCGATGACTCCGACGCGGCGAACCGCCTCGTCGAGGGCTTCCTTGGCCGACTCGTCGGGGACCCTGCGCGACTGCATGCGCAGCAGCGCCGCGACCGTCTGCAAGTTGTTCTTCACCCGGTGGTGGATCTCCCGGATGGTCTGGTCCTTGGTCATCAGCTCGCTGCCGCGCCGGCGCAGCTCCGAGACATCCCTGACGACGACGATCGCGCCGTGCCGCACCCGCCCCCGCATGAGCGGGATCGCGCGGATGGCCAACGCTGCTCCACCCACGGAGATGTCCGACCGCCACGCCGCTCGCCCCATGGCCACGAGCGCCAGCCCCTCGTCGAGATGGCCGGCCTCGTGGGGCAGGTCGCTGAGCACCTGGACCAGGACCTCCCCCTCGACGCTCCCTTGGTGACCGAGCTGCCGGATCGCGCTCAGCGCATTGGGCGAGGCGTACTCGACGGTGCCCGCCTCGTCCATGCGCATGACCCCGTCGCCGACACGGGGCGCTCCGCGGTGCGCCCCGCTGGGGGATGCTGAGGTCGGCCACGTGCCCTCGGCCACCATGGCGAAGAGCTCGTCCCCCATACCTGCATAGTTCTCCTCCAGCCGCGTCTGCGGGCGCCCGCTGTCGAGCTGGTCATGGACGCTCAGGATCCCGAGGATGCG
>JAKDKQ010000488.1 GCA_030453295.1 Janibacter sp. | reverse complement strand
TCATCATGAAGCTCGGCCGCACCTTTGCCGGGGTCCGTGAGGCCCTGCGTCAGGCGGGGGTCCTCGACCGGGCCGTCTACGTCGAGCGCGCCTCCGGCACAGGCGAGGTCGTGATGCCGGCGGCCGACGTCGACGAGGGCCGTGTGCCCTACATGTCGCTCGTCGTCGTCCCCGGGGAGGGGCTGCGCGACGACGCCGCTGGGCGGGCTGCGGACTTCGCGCGGATCACGGCCGGACACGAGGCGCCGGCTCCCGACGGCGCGGCTCCCCGGGATGCCACGGGCACCGTGCACGTCGTCGGTCTCGGACCCGGACCGGACCGCTGGCTCACCCCCGAGGCGTCCGAGGTCCTGGCCCGCGTCGACCACGTCGTCGGCTACGCGCCCTACGTCGCCCGGGTGCCGCAGCGCGAGGGGCTGAGCCGCCACGCCTCCGGCAACACCGTCGAGCTCGACCGTGGCCGGCTGGCCCTCGACCTGGCGAAGGGGGGCGACGACGTCGCGATCGTCTCCGGCGGCGACGCGGGGGTCTTCGGGATGGCGACGGCGCTCTTCGAGTCGCGTGAGAGCGCGCTGGCCGACGACGTCGGGTATGCGGACGTGCCCGTCCGCGTCGTGCCCGGGGTCACCGCTGCGCATGCTGCCAGCGCCCTCGTCGGTGCGGTGCTCGGCGGCGACCACGCCCTGGTCAACCTCAGCGACAACCTCAAGCCGTGGGAGGTCCTCGCCGACCGGCTCACGGCCCTGACGACCAACGACATCTCGGTCGCGCTCTACAACCCCCGCTCGGCCTCGCGCCCGGACACCCTGGGACGCGCTCGGGACCTGCTCGTCGAGGCGGTCGGCCCGGAGAGGGTCGTCGTCGTGGCGCGTCACGTCGGACGGGACCAGGAGTCGGTCGTCGTGACGACCCTCGGCGAGCTCGACGTCGAGTCCGTCGACATGGGCTGCCTCGTCGTCATCGGCGCCTCGACCACGCGGGTCACCGACGACGGGCGGGTCTGGACTCCGCGCTCGGTGGGGTGACGCGAGCCCTACCCGACACTTAGCAGTCGGTTGACACATATACGCGCCGTGGCGAATATATATGTCATGGAACTGACTCTCTCCGACGTCGCGCACCAGTACGTGAGAAGCGACCGGTTCGTGCAGCAGGCAGTGGCACGCGGACTGCTCCACGGACATCGCAGGCTCGGTCGGCAGGTCACCGTGGATGACGTGGCTGCGCGATCGTGGGCACGGTCCTTGGGCCGAGGGCGGGTGTGGGCGGACGAGACGGCTGCGGCCGCGCTGGACCTGCTCGACGCCGGGGACACCGAACGGTTGAGCAGCTCTGCCCGGTCCCGGCTCCGCAGCCGCCTCAGGGTGATGACCGCGCAACAGATGGCCCACGCCCTCGGGGGACTGCCTTCGTGGGCGCGCTATCGCGGGACGGCGCCGGTCGATGCCGAGCGCATCGGACCTTCGGCCGCGTCCGACATCGACCTCGGGCTCGTCGGTGGGAAGGACTGGATGACCTTCATCAGCGTGGAGGATCTCGACAGCTTCGAGCGTGATCACGACGTCGTCCTCGACGCGGACGGCAACCTCGGTGTCCTCCAACGAGACGCAGGCACGACGAGGCGATCCCGGGTGCTCGTGGACACCTACCTCCTCGGCGATGCCCGGCAGTCCGCTGCAGCCGCCGCAGCGCTCGAGGAGAGGGCTCACCGATGAGGGACGTCTGGTCACATCTGGACGACGTGGCCAAAGCCATCCCCGCGCACCACTGGATGCTCATCGGCGGGCTCATGGTCCACGCACACGCACAGCAGCGCGGGATCCGTCACGTCCGACCAACC
>JAKDKQ010000085.1 GCA_030453295.1 Janibacter sp. | reverse complement strand
GTCGACGTGCACGGACGGCCAGCCGGCGCGAGCGCGGGCCTTGTAGTCCGCGAGCGCCTTGGCGCCGGCGTGGTCGTCGGCGTTGACCCGGGCGTTGTGGGCGGCCGCTGGGGCGTAGAGACGCTCCGTGTAGTCGCGCACCATGCGGGTCGCCAGGACCTTGGGCCCGAGGGTCGTGAGGGTGTGGCGCAACATCGACAGCCAGTGCTGCGGCAGGCCGGCCTCGTCGACGTCGTAGAAGCGCGGCGCGACCTGGGTCTCGATGAGGTCGTAGAGGGCCGCGGCCTCGATGTCGTCGCGCCGGGTCTCGTCCTCGACGCCGTCAGCGGTGGGGATCGCCCAGCCGTTGTCGCCGTCGTACCACTCGTCCCACCACCCGTCGAGGATCGACAGGTTGAGGCCGCCGTTGAGGGCGGCCTTCATCCCGGAGGTCCCGCACGCCTCGAAGGGACGCAGGGGGTTGTTGAGCCAGACATCGCAGCCGGGGTAGAGCGTGCGGGCCATCGCGATGTCGTAGTTGGGCAGGAAGACGATGCGGTGGCGTACGTCCTGCTGGTCGGCGAAGCGGACCATCTGCTGGATGAGCTGCTTGCCGGTCTCGTCCGCCGGGTGCGACTTGCCGGCGATGACCAGCTGGATCGGACGCTCGGGGTGGAGCAGCATCGCCTTGAGCCGCTCGGGGTCGCGCAGCATCAGGGTCAGCCGCTTGTAGGTCGGCACGCGGCGGGCGAAGCCGATCGTCAGCACGGATGGGTCGAGCACCGAGTCGGTCCAGCCCAGCTCGGCATCGCTCGCCCCGCGCTTGGCCCAGCTGGAGCGCAGCCGGGCGCGCACGTCGTCGACGAGCCGCGAGCGCATCTGCGCCTTGGCCGACCAGATCGACTCCCCCGGCACGTCCGGGATCTCGCTCCATCGGTCGGAGGCCTCGACGTCACGGCCGCCGAGGTACTGGGCGGCGATGTCGTAGACCGAGTCATCGACCCAGGTCGGGGCGTGCACGCCGTTGGTGATCGAGGTGATCGGGACCTCGGAGTCGTCGAAGCCGGGCCAGAGCCCGTCGAACATCCCCCGGGAGACGACGCCGTGCAGCCGGGAGACGCCGTTGGCCCGCTCGGCCAGCCGCAGCCCCATGACCGCCATGTTGAAGATGCCCTCGGAGCCGCCCTCGTAGGTCTCGGCGCCGAGCGCGCGCAGCTTGTCCAGGGGCACCCCCGGCAGCTCCTGCGCGCTACCGAAGTAGCGCTCGAGCAGCGCCACGTCGAAGCGGTCGATGCCGGCGGGCACCGGCGTGTGGGTGGTGAAGACGGTGCCGGCGCGGGCGGCCTCCATCGCCTCCTCGAAGCCCATCCCCGCGGACTGGGTGAACTCGCTGATCCGCTCGATGCCGAGGAACCCGGCATGCCCCTCGTTGGTGTGGAAGACCTCCGGCTCGGGGGCGCTGGTGAGGCGCGACCACAGACGCAGGGCGCGCACGCCGCCGATGCCGAGCAGCATCTCCTGCTGGAGCCGTTGCTCGCCGGCGCCGCCGTAGAGGCGCTCGGTGACCGCGCGCATGGCGTCGTCATTGCCCGGGACATCGGAGTCGAGGAGCAGCAGCGGCACGCGGCCGACCTGCGCCCGCCAGACGTGGGCGCGCAGCTCGCCACCGCCGGGCATGCGGACGGTGATGACGCACGGGGTCTCGTCGTCCTCGCGCAGCAGGGTGAGCGGCAGACCCTGCGGGTCGAGGACCGGGTAGGTCTCCTGCTGCCAGCCATCGGCGTCGAGGCTCTGCTTGAAGTAGCCGGTCTTGTAGAAGAGCCCGACACCGACGATCGGCACGCCGAGGTCGGACGCCGCCTTGAGGTGGTCGCCGGCGAGGATGCCGAGACCGCCGGAGTACTGCGGCAGCACCTCGGTGATCCCGTACTCGGGGCTGAAGTAGGCGATCGACGCCGGGGCCGCCTCGCCCTGCTCCTGGTACCACCGGCGGGAGGTGAGGTAGTCGTCGAGGCCGGCCTTGGCCGACCCCACGCGGGCGACGAGGTCCTCGTCCTTCGCGAGCTCCTCGAGCTCGCTGCCGGAAAAGGCCGCGAGGAGGCGCACGGGGTCGTGGCCGGCCTCCTCCCAGCGCCTCGGGTCGAGGCCGGCGAAGAGCCGACGCGTGGGCGAGTGCCAGCTCCACCGCAGGTTCATCGCGAGGTCCCCGAGAGCGGCGATCGGCTCGGGCAGGGCAGTGCGGACGCTGAAACGTCGAATGGCCTTCACCCGGCCCATCTTGGGGGATCCGGAGGGGGCGCGCCAAGTCCTCACGGGTGTCGCCGCGGGTAACGTTGCGGTGGTGAGCACCGATTTCACCGTTGCCCCCTCCCCCCTGAGCGCGGTTCCCGTCTCGGCACCGCCGCAGCAACCCCTCGGCCGCATCCCGGTCCTGGACGTGCAGCCATGCGTCGACCACGGCGCGCGGCCGGCCAGGTCCGTCGTCGACGAGCCCTTCACCGTGACCGCCGAGGTCTTCCGAGAGGGCCACGACGCGGTGGGCGCCACGATCGTGCTCACCGACCCCGACGGCGCCGAGTACCACCTGCCGATGACCTGCACCAACCCCGGCCTGAGCACCTGGGCGGGCGAGGTCGTCGCCGACCGCGAAGGGCTGTGGACCTACCGTGTGGAGGGCTGGTCCGACCCGTGGGCCACCTGGGTGCACGACGCGTCGATCAAGATCCCCGCCGACATCGACGCCTCCCTCATGCGCGCCGAGGGGGCGATCGTGCTCGACCGGGCAGCCACCGACCCCGACCGGGACGAAGGGGGGCGCTCCGCCCTTCGCTCCGCCGCCGCTGTGCTGCGCGACGAGCAGGGCCACCAGGCCACCGCAGCCCTGCACCTCGTGACGACCGGCACCGCCGCCGTCGAGCTGGCGACCACTCCCCACCGTGAGCTGGTCAGCCCGAGCGCCGACCTGCCGCTGCTCGTCGAGCGGGAGCTGGCCCTCTTCGGCTCCTGGTACGAGATCTTCCCCCGCAGCGAGGGTGCCCACATCGACCCGGTCACCGGGCGTTGGGTCACCGGCACGCTGCGCACGGCTGCCCGGCGACTGCCGGCCATCGCCGAGATGGGCTTCGACGTCGTGTACCTGACGCCGATCCACCCGATCGGCACGACCGCGCGCAAGGGGCCCAACAACACGCTGGAGGCAGGGCCGGACGACCCCGGGTCCCCGTACGCGATCGGCTCCCCCGACGGCGGGCACGACGCGATCCACCCGGACCTCGGGACCTTCGAGGACTTCGACGCCTTCGTCGCGGACGCGACGCGACTGGGTCTCGAGGTCGCGCTCGACCTGGCCCTGCAGTGCTCCCCCGACCATCCGTGGGTCATCGAGCACCCGGAGTGGTTCACCACGCGCGCGGACGGGAGCATCGCCTACGCGGAGAACCCGCCGAAGAAGTACCAGGACATCTACCCGATCAACTTCGACAACGACCCGTCCGGGATCTACGCCGAGGTGCGTCGCGTCGTGCAGGTGTGGATCGACCACGGCGTCAAGATCTTCCGCGTCGACAACCCGCACACCAAGCCGGTCGAGTTCTGGCAGTGGTTGATCGCCGATGTCGCGGCAACGCATCCCGATGTCGTCTGGCTCGCCGAGGCCTTCACCCGCCCCGCCATGATGCACGCGCTGGCCAAGGTCGGCTTCCAGCAGAGCTACACGTACTACGCCTGGCGCAACACGGTGCCCGAGCTCGTCGAGTACGGCACCGAGATCAGCGGCGAGGCCGCGGCCTACATGCGGCCGAGCTTCTGGCCGACGACCCACGACATCCTCACGCCCTACATGCAGTTCGGCGGCCCCGCAGCGTGGAAGGTGCGCGCTGCGATCGCCGCGACGATGGTGCCGACCTGGGGCGTGTACGCCGGCTACGAGCTGATGGAGCACGTCGCCCGCCCCGGCGCGGAGGAGCAGATCGACAACGAAAAGTACGAGCTCAAGGACCGTCGGTGGGACGAGGTCGCCGAGGCCGGCGGGTCGCTCATCGACTGGCTGACGATGCTCAACCGGGTGCGGCGCGAGCACCCCAGCCTGCAGCTGCTGCGCAACCTGACCTTCCACCACGTCGACGACGAGAACCTGCTGGCCTACTCCAAGTCGCGCGCCCTCGCGGACGGCACGACCGACACCGTCATCGTCGTCGCCAATGTCGACCCGCACTCGACGCGCGAGTCGACCCTGCGGCTGGACATGGAGTCGCTCGGCCTCGACTGGGGCGACCAGCTCCACGTGGAGGACCTCGTCACCGGCGCCCAGTGGGTATGGGGCGAGGCCACCTATGTGCGTGTCGGTGTCGAGACCGAGCCCGTGCACATCGTCTCCGTGCGGCACCGCTGATGGCTGGGTGGTCGTGATGGCACAGATCTACCAGGCCGAGCTCACCCCGTCGAAGCTCGAGCTGCTCACCGAGTGGATGGGCGGGCAGCGCTGGTACGTCGGCGCCGGCCGGAGACCGCGGCTGCGCAGGCTCGACTCGTGGCGTCTGGACGACCCGCAGGGCGAGGTCGGCATCGAGACCATCGTCGTCCTCGACGAGGCCGGCACGACGCCCGTCGTCTATCAGGTACCCCTCACCTACCGAGACGCCCCTCTCGAAGGGGGGCAGGCAGCGCTCGTCGGCGAGATGGAGCACTCCGTCCTCGGGCACCGGTGGGTCTACGACGCCCCGCACGACCCGGTCTACGTCACCCAGCTGCTCGAGCTGCTCTGCGGGCGGGTCGCTGCGCAGGCGGGCTCGATCTCGGACACCCCGGACCCGGACATCGTCGGTGCTCCGCACCCCGCGTGGCCGAGCGACCCGGTCGTGGCCTCGAGCCGGGTCCTGGCCGGCGAGCAGTCCAACACCTCGATCATCATCACCCCCGCCCCCGGGACGGGGGCACCGGTCATCCTCAAGGTCTTCCGCACCCTCTCCCCCGGAGAGAACCCCGACATCACCCTCCAGGGCGCACTCGCGGCGTCTCGCTCCCCCTTCGTCCCCGCGAGCGTGGGGCACGTCGCCGGCGCCTGGCTGCGGCCCGACGGGGAGGCCAGGGACTTCGGCCAGCTCGCCTTCGCGCAGGAGTACCTCGAGGGCGCGACCGATGCCTGGCGCACCTCGCTGCAGCTGGCCGCGACCGGTACCGACCTCGGTGAGCGCGCCCGGGAGCTCGGGCGCGTCCTGGCTCAGGTGCACGAGAGCCTCGCCCGCGCCCTGCCCACGCGCGCACCGGACGCGGCCGACATCGAGCGACGGGTCGCCGCCATGCGGCGTCGGGCCGCACTCGCGACGAACGAGGTCCCGGGGCTGTCCGCGCACGACGCGCGAGTGGCCGCCGTGCTCGACGCCGCCAGCGCATCCGACTGGCCGGCTCTGCAGCGGATCCACGGCGACCTGCACCTGGGGCAGGTGCTCGACGTGGCGGACCGCGGGTGGTTCCTCATCGACTTCGAGGGCGAGCCACTGCGCTCCCTGGCCGAGCGCAATGACCTGGACTGCCCCCTTCGCGATGTCGCCGGGATCCTGCGCTCCCTCGACTACGTCGCCGGGACGCTGGAGCGCTCCGACCGCCCTGTCGATGCCCGCGCGTGGTGCACGGCCGCCCAGGGCGCCTTCCTCGACGGCTACGCCGAGATCGGGCCGGACCCTCGCCAGCAGCCCGGACTGCTCGCCGCATTCGTCCTCGACAAGGCCCTCTACGAGGTCGTCTACGAGGCGCGCCACCGACCCGGGTGGCTCTCGCTGCCCACGACCGCGATCGACCGGCTCCTGCAGGAGGCACGCTCGTGACATCCACCCCTGAGCCCGACCTGACCGGTGCGCTGTGGGCACTTGCCCACGGCCGCACGGCCCAGCCCCACGACGTCCTGGGCCAGCACCTCGAGGAGACGGGTCTGCGCGTCCGCGTGCGGCGACCGCTCGCGACCCGGGTGCGCGTGCGCTTCGAGGACGACGTGGTGATCACGCTCCAGCACGAGGGCGAGGGCATCTTCTCGGGGGTCCGCGCCGGCGCCACCCGGGCGATGGACTATCGGGTGCTCACGACCTGGGAGGACGGCGTCGAGCACCTCGGCGACGACCCCTATCGCTTCGCCCCCACCGTCGGTGAGGTCGACCGGCACCTGGTCAACGAGGGCCGGCACGAGCAGCTGTGGACCGTGCTCGGCGCGCACGCCCGCTCCTACGAGGGTCCGATGGGCCCCGTCGACGGTGTCTCCTTCGCGGTGTGGGCGCCACGTGCCAAGGCCGTCCACGTCATCGGCGACTTCAACGGCTGGGACGATCGGGCGCACCCCATGCGCCTGCTCGGCAGCTCGGGCGTCTGGGAGCTCTTCGTGCCCGGCGCGGGAGCGGGTGATGTCTACAAGTTCGCCGTGCGCGGCGCCGACGACGTCCTGCGGCACAAGGCCGACCCGCTGGCGCGGCTGGCCGAGACCGCACCCGCGACCGGGTCCGTCGTCACGAGCAGCACCCACGTCTGGCAGGACGAGGCCTGGCTGGAGCAGCGCTCCGCGAGCGACCCGCACACGGCTCGGATGAGCATCTACGAGGTCCACCCCGGCTCGTGGCGGCAGGGGCTCGGCTGGCGCGAGATGGCCACCGAGCTCGTCGAGTACGTCGTGCGCCACGGCTTCACCCATGTCGAGCTCATGCCCGTCATGGACCACCCCTACCCGCCCTCGTGGGGTTACCACGTGACGAGCTACTTCGCGCCCAACTCGCGCTTCGGCTCACCCGACGACTTCCGTCATCTCGTGGACGCCTTCCACCGCGCGGGGGTCGGCGTCATCCTCGACTGGGTGCCGGGACACTTCGCGACGGACGAGTGGGCGCTGGTGCGCTTCGACGGACTCCCGCTCTACGAGCACCCGGACCCGCGGCGCGGCTGGCAGCCCGACTGGGGCAGCTATGTCTTCGACTTCGGCCGGCCCGAGGTGCGCAACTTCCTCGTCGCCAATGCCCTGTACTGGCTCGAGGACTTCCACATCGACGGGCTGCGTGTCGACGGTGTCGCCTCGATGCTCTACCTCGACTACTCGCGCGAGCCCGGGGACTGGGTCCCCAATGTCCATGGTGGCCGGGAAAACCTCGAGGCCGTCGCCCTGATCCAGGAGGTCAACTCCACGGCCTACCGACGCTCCCCCGGCATCGTCATGATCGCCGAGGAGTCGACCGCGTGGCCCGGCGTCACGCGCCCCACCGACGCCGGGGGGCTGGGCTTCGGCCTGAAGTGGAACATGGGCTGGATGAACGACGCCCTGCGCTACATCGGCGAGGACCCGGTCAACCGGCAGTACCACCACACGCTCCTCAGCTTCGCGATGATGTACGCCTACGCGGAGAACTACCTGCTGCCGATCAGCCACGACGAGGTCGTCCACGGCAAGGGATCGATGCCCTACAAGGTCCCGGGTGAGCAGGAGGAGCGCTTCGCCACGCTGCGGGCCTTCTTCGCCTACCAGTGGGCCTTCCCCGGCAAGCAGCTGATCTTCATGGGCACCGAGTTCGGGCAGACGAGCGAGTGGGCGGACGGCCGATCCCTGGACTGGCACCTGCTGGACCACGCGGTCCACCGGCGCACTGCCGAGCTCGTGACCCAGCTCAACGCCTTCGCGCAGCGCCACCCCGCGATGTGGGCGCTCGACGCCGACCCGGCAGGATTTCGCTGGCTCGATGCCGACGACAACGAGGGCAACACCGTCGCCTTCCTCCGTCAGGCCGAGCAGCACGACGACGTGGTCGCCGTGGTCGTCAACTTCGGTGGCACGGACCGCGCACCTCTGCGCATCGGGCTGCCGAAGGGAGGTCGCTGGCAGGTCCGGCTCGACACCTCGGGCTTCGACGCGGCCAGCTCACCGAGCCAGGCCGGAGTCGTGCTGGAGGCCCGCCCCGAGCCCTGGCAGGACCAGCCGTGGTCCGTGGAGGTCCGCGTCGCCGCACTGAGCGCCCTCTACCTCACCCCCGCATCTCCTTAAGGTCGTAACACCCTGAGTGCGCATCTCCTTAAGGTCGTGCGCACCCCTGGCGCATCTCCTTAAGGTCGTGCGCACTCAGGGGGTACGGCAGGTCAGAAGAGAGCGCTCATCAGGCTCGTCCGGCCCTTGCGCACCCGCTCGTCCTGG
>JAKDKQ010000487.1 GCA_030453295.1 Janibacter sp. | reverse complement strand
GTGGTCTCGGCTCGGTGAGAGTCCTCGACCTTGCCGTGCGCCCCACCGCGCGAGACATTCGCGCCGCCGTGCTGCTGCTTCTTCTCCAGCGCTTCCCGGAACTTCGCCTTCACGTCCTCAGGAGCGCTCTCGTGGTTGCTCATGGGACCTCCCTTCGTCGGCGGCCGGGACCGCAGCTGCGGGCCCGTGTGTCACACCTTCCAGCACGAAGGGAGAGAAGGCAACGCCTTTTCGTCCTCCGTCAGGAATCGAGCAGCGGGTGGCGCTGGATGATCTCCTCGCGGCCCGGGCCGACGCCGATGGCCGAGACCCGAGCGCCGATGAGCTCCTCGGCACGCAGGATGTAGGCCTGCGCGTTGGCCGGCAGCTCCTCGAAGGTGCGGCAGTGCGTGATGTCCTCCCACCAGCCGTCGAGGTACTCGTAGATCGGCTTGGCGTGGTGCACGTCGGACTGGTTGACCGGCATCTCCTCGACCCGCTCGCCATCGATCTCGTAGGCGATGCAGATCGGGACGCGCTCCAGGCCGGTGAGGACATCGAGCTTGGTGATGACGAAGTCCGTGACCCCGTTGATCCGGGTCGCGTACCGACCGACGACGGTGTCGAGCCAGCCGCAGCGGCGCGGGCGGCCCGTGGTCGTGCCGTACTCGTGACCGGTCTTGCGCAGGAACTCCCCGTCGTCGTCGAAGAGCTCGGTCGGGAAGGGCCCCTCCCCCACACGGGTCGAGTACGCCTTGAGGATCGCGATGACCCGGCTGACCCTGGTCGGGGGGATGCCGGAGCCGGTGCAGGCGCCGCCGGCCGTGGCCGAGGACGAGGTGACGAAGGGGTAGGTGCCGTGGTCGACGTCGAGCAGCGTCGCCTGCCCCGCCTCGAGCAGCACATTCTTGCCCTCGTCGAGCGCCTTCTCGAGCACCAGGCTGGTGTCGGCGACCATCGGGCGGAGCCGGTCGGCGTAGGAGAGCAGCTCCTCGACGACGGTGTCGACGTCTGCGGCGCGGGTGTTGTAGATCTTGGCCAGGACCTGGTTCTTGACGGCCAGGGCGGCCTCGACCTTCTGCCGCAGGATCCCCTCGTCGAAGATGTCCTGCACGCGGATGCCGATGCGGTTCATCTTGTCGGCGTAGGTCGGGCCGATGCCACGGCCGGTCGTGCCGATCTTGCGCTTGCCGAGGAAGCGCTCGGTCACCTTGTCGAGCGTGCGGTTGTAGGGCGCGATGAGGTGCGCGTTGGCGCTGATGAGCAGCCTGGAGGTGTCCACACCGCGCGCATCGAGGCCGTCGAGCTCCTGGAAGAGCACCTCGAGGTCGACGACGACGCCGTTGCCGATGATGGGGATGACGCTCGGCGTCAGGATGCCGGAGGGCAGCAGGTGCAGCGCGTACTTCTCACCCTCGATGACGACCGTGTGGCCAGCGTTGTTGCCACCGTTGAACTTCACGACGTAGTCGACGTCGCTGCCCATCAGGTCGGTGGCCTTGCCCTTGCCCTCATCGCCCCACTGGGCTCCGATCAGCACGATCGCCGACATCGGTCCTCCTTGCCCGCAGCTGGAGCGGGTCTCGACAGCACGTCAGCCGCGGGTCTCCCGCGGCTGCTCACCCGGTCCACTCTACCGAGGCGCCCTCGCGAGCCGACCGTCGCGCTCCAGTGCGACCCCCAGCTGGAGCCGGGTGCCCACCCCGTACTGGTCCATCAGGGCCGCGACCCGGCGGCGGACCGTGCGCAGCCCGACGTGCAGGGTCCGGGCGATCATCTCGTCCTTGGCTCCCAGCGCCAGCATTCGGATGAGCGCGTCGTCGGCGCTGCCCTCGGGGACCTCGACCTCGGGCGAGAGCGACCA
>JAKDKQ010000084.1 GCA_030453295.1 Janibacter sp. | reverse complement strand
GCGACCTATGTCGACCGCTTCGTGCATTCCCTGCCCGATGGGTATGACACCCACCTCGACGACGAAGGGGGCAACATCTCGGCCGGCGAGAAGCAGCTGGTGACGATCGCGCGCGCCTTCCTCGCCGACCCCAGCCTGCTCATCCTCGACGAGGCGACCAGCTCGGTGGACACCCGCACCGAGCGCCTCGTGCAGCAGGCGATGGCGGCGCTGCGCGGCGATCGGACGAGCTTCGTCATCGCCCACCGGCTCTCGACGATCCGCGACGCGGACCTGATTGTCGTCATGGAGGACGGGCACATCGCCGAGCAGGGCACGCACGATGGCCTGCTCGCCGCGGGCGGGGCGTACGCGCGGCTCTACCGCAGCCAGTTCACCGCGGCCGTCAACGAGCTGGACACCTCGGTCAGCCTGGCCTGACCCCCTTCGCCCTCCGTGTGGGGCGGGCACAAGGCGAAGGGGGGTCCCACCGGCTCGAGCCGGCGGGACCCCCCTTCGTCGGGTCAGGCGGTGATCAGTTGTCGCGGAAGCGGTTGATCTGCTTCTCGAACTTCGCGCGCTTCTCCGGGTTGGTGACACCCAGGCCCGCCTCGGGGGCGAGGGTGAGCACGCCGACCTTGCCCTGGTGCTTGTTGTGGTGCACGTCGAGCGTGGCCTGGCCGACCTCCTCGAGCGTGTAGGTGCGGCTCAGGGTCGGGTGCACGAGGCCGCGGTTGATCAGCTCGTTGGCCTCCCACGACTCGCGGTAGTTGGCGAAGTGGCTGGAGATGATCCGCTTGAGGTTCATCCACAGGTAGCGGTTGTCGTACTCGTGCATGTAGCCCGAGGTCGACGCGCAGGTGACGATCTTGCCGCCCTTGCGGGTGACGTAGACCGAGGCGCCGAAGGTCTCGCGACCCGGGTGCTCGAAGACCATGTCGACGTCGTGGCCGCCGGTGAGCTCACGGATCTTCTTGCCGAGGCGCTTCCACTCCTTGGGGTTCTGCTCGGTGTTGTCCTCGTTCCAGAACTTGTAGTCCTCGGCACGGCGGTCGATGATCAGCTCGGCGCCCATGGCACGGCAGATCTCGGCCTTCTCGGGGGAGGAGACGACGCAGACCGGGGTGGCGCCGGCCGCGAGGGCCATCTGGACCGCGTAGGAGCCCAGGCCGCCGGAGGCACCCCAGATCAGGACGCGGTCGCCGAGCTTGAGGGCGCCACCGTTCTTGGAGATCAGCTGTCGGTAGGCGGTGGAGTTGACCAGACCGGGGGAGGCGGACTCCTCCCAGGTGAGGTGGTCCGGCTTGGGCATGAGCTGGTTGGCCTTGACGATGGCCAGCTCGGCGAGGCCGCCGAAGTTGGTCTCGAAGCCCCAGATGCGCTGCTGCGGGTCCATCATCGTGTCGTCGTGACCGTCGGCGTCCTCGAGCTCGACGGACAGGCAGTGCGCGACGACCTCGGTGCCGGGCTTCCACTTCGACACGTGCTCACCGGTGCGCAGGACGACGCCGGAGAGGTCGGAGCCGACGATGTGGTACGGCAGGTCGTGGCGCTTGGAGTACTTGTTGAGCTTGCCGTAGCGCTCGAGGAACCCGAAGGTGGAGACGGGCTCGAAGATCGAGGTCCACACCGTGTTGAAGTTGATCGCGCTGGCCATGACGGCGACGAGCGCCTCGTCGGGAGCGAGCTCCGGGATCGGCACGTCGTCCAGGTGCAGGGACTTGCGCGGGTCCTTGTCGCGGCTGGCCAGGCCCTTGAACATCTCGACCTCGTCCTTGTGGACGGTGGTCGCGCGGTAGGTGTCCGGCAGGGGGAGGTTGGTGTAGGTCTCTTCGCTGCGGTCACCGGAGAGGATCGCGTCGCGGATCTGGTCGATTGCCATGTGAAGGGGGCTCCTCGGCCTCGTGGGGTTGGGTCGGGTGGTGCGTCAGCGTGAAACCTAGGACGTCATGACCCTGAGAGGAACGGGGCCATGACTGAGTTCACACGCCGGATCGTGGTGCCCGCCCACACATGCAGACGGGCGAAGGGGGTCAGTGCGCGGCGTCCGCAGCCGGCTCGACGAGCTCCACGAGGATGCCGCGGGCGTCCTTGGGGTGGATGAAGTTGACCCGCGAGTTGCTCGTGCCCCGCTTGGGGGTGTCATAGAGCAGACGCAGGCCGCGCTCGCGCAGGGTGGCGCAGACCGCGTCGATGTCCTCGACCCGGTAGGCGAGCTGCTGCATGCCCTGGCCGCTGCGGTCGAGGAACTTCGCGATCGTCGACTCGGGGGTGAGGGGAGCGAGCAGCTGGATGCAGGAGCCGGAGTCGCCGACGCGCATCATGGCCTCGCGCACGCCCTGCTCCTCGTTGGTCTCCTCGTGAGCGAGCTCCATGCCGTAGGAGTCGCGGTAGAAGGCGATGGCCTCGTCGAGGTCGGGCACGGCGACACCGACGTGGTCGATGGCGGTGAAGAGATCAGTCATGACCGCAGACTACGGAGGCGAAGGGGGTGCGCGCGCCCCCTTCGCCTGTGGTCCTGAACACCCGGGGCGGCCGAGACGGGCTGTGGTGTCCACCACGAAGGGAGGCACTGCCCTCCCTTCGTCCTCGTCGCTAGGGTGAGTCCCAAGAGACGTGACGTCCTTCCGGGCGCGCGCACACCACGAATGTTGGAGGAATCCACATGTCTGACCGTCCCGTGTCCGTCATCGTCGCCGGGGCCCGCACCCCGATGGGCCGCATGAGCGGCTCCCTCAAGGGCTTCTCCGGATCCGACCTCGGCGGTTTCGCCATCAAGGGCGCGCTGGAGAAGGCGGGCGTCAAGGGTGAGGACGTCGACTACGTGATCATGGGTCAGGTCCTCACCGCGGGCGAGGGCCAGATCCCCGCGCGTCAGGCCGCGATCAAGGGCGGCATCCCCAAGGATGTCCCCGCACTGACCGTCAACAAGGTCTGCCTCTCGGGCATCGACGCGATCGCCCTGGCCGACCAGCTGATCCGTGCCGGCGAGTTCGACGTCGTCGTCGCCGGTGGCCAGGAGTCGATGACCAACGCTCCCCACCTGCTCCCCAAGAGCCGCGAGGGCATCAAGTACGGCGACACCAAGCTCAAGGACTCGATGGCCCACGACGGCCTGTACGACATCATCACCGACCAGGCGATGGGCTCGTTGACGGAGGCCAAGAACGCCGAGAACTCCGAGTTCACGCGCGAGGAGCAGGACGCCTTCGCCGCCGCGAGCCACCAGAAGGCCGCCAAGGCCTGGGCCGACGGCACCTTCGCCGACGAGGTCGTCCCGGTCGAGAT
This sequence comes from Janibacter sp., assembly GCA_030453295.1. Taxonomy (GTDB): domain Bacteria; phylum Actinomycetota; class Actinomycetes; order Actinomycetales; family Dermatophilaceae; genus Janibacter. Next base: position 4,872 of record JAKDKQ010000084.1, on the reverse strand, counting down.
CCCGCAGCGCAAGGGTGACCCGATCGTCTTCGCCACGGACGAGGGCGTGCGTGGCGACACCACGGCCGAGTCGCTGGGCAAGCTGCGTCCGGCCTTCGCCAAGGACGGCACCATCACCGCCGGCTCCGCCTCGCAGATCTCCGACGGTGCCGCCGCGGTCGTCGTCATGAGCAAGGCCAAGGCAGAGGAGCTCGGCCTGACCTGGCTCGCCGAGATCGGCGCCCACGGCGTCGTCGCCGGCCCGGACTCGACCCTGCAGGCCCAGCCGGCCAATGCCATCGAGGCGGCGGTCAAGAAGGAGGGCATCTCCGTGTCCGACCTCGACGTCGTCGAGATCAACGAGGCCTTCGCGGCCGTCGGCCTGGCCTCGGCCAAGCAGCTCGGTCTGTCCGACGAGCAGGTCAACCCCAACGGTGGCGCGATCGCCATGGGACACCCGCTCGGCATGTCGGGCGCCCGCATCACCCTCGCCCTCGCGCACGAGCTCAAGCGTCGCGGTGGTGGCATCGGTGCGGCCGCGCTGTGCGGCGGTGGCGGCCAGGGCGACGCCCTGATCGTCCGCGTGCCGAGCGCCTGAGCTTGACCCGCACTGTCGACGTCCCCGTCCTGGTCGAAGAGGCCAGGGCGGGGACGTCTCGCGCTGTCGGGCGACTCATCTCGCTCGTCGACGACCAGCACCCGGCGCTGCCGGAGCTGATGGCCGCCCTCGCGCCGCACACGGGTGGCGCGCACGTCATCGGCCTCACCGGGTCGCCCGGCGTCGGCAAGTCGACGACGACCAATGCCCTCATCCGCGCCCTGCGCAGCCAGGACCAGCGGGTGGCCGTCCTCGCGGTCGACCCGTCATCCCCCTTCTCCGGAGGGGCGCTGCTCGGCGACCGCATCCGGATGAACGAGTCCGCGAGCGATCCGGGCGTCTACATCCGCTCCCTCGCCAGCCGGGGACACCTCGGGGGGCTGTCGGTCTCCAGTCCGCAGGCGATCCGGGTGCTCGACGCGGCCGGCTTCGACTCGATCATCGTCGAGACCGTCGGCGTCGGTCAGTCGGAGGTCGAGATCGCCGGTGCTGCCGACACCACGCTCGTGCTCCTGGCCCCGGGGATGGGCGACGGCATCCAGGCCGCCAAGGCGGGCATCCTCGAGATCGGTGACATCTTCGTCGTCAACAAGGCCGACCGGGACGGCGCCGACTCGACGGTGCGCGACCTACGGCACATGATCCAGCTGGGCGAGGGCACTGCGCCCGGCCGGTGGCGTCGACCCGTCATCAAGGCCTCGGCGATGGAGGGCACCGGCATCGACGAGCTCGCTGGCGCGATCGCGGATCACCTTGGCTGGCTCGCGTCGAGCGGCGCACTGCGACAACGCCGTACGGCCCGAGCGCGCGACGAGATCACCGCGCTGGTGATCGCTCGGCTGCGCGCCCGCATGGGTGACCTCGGCTCCGGCGGTGCGCTCGACTCGCTGGCGGCCCGGGTGGTCGACGGTGCGAGTGACCCCTTCGCCGCAGCCGACGAGCTGCTCTCCGGCCTCGGGGTCTGACCGAGGCACTGGACGCACGAGCGCCGCCGACCCGTCGGGTCGGCGGCGCTCATGCGTGCGTGGGTCAGTAGCCCTCGGCGACGCGGATCTCGTCCGCGTCATCGATGTCGTAGATCGCACCGATGCAGTTGGGGGAGTAGTCCGACTCCCCGGCGTCGAGGAAGTTGGTGCTGCAGGTGATGTCGTCGATGACATCCCCGTCCTTCATGAAGTAGAAGGTCAGGTAGAAGGAGTCGCTCGACCCGCTGTCGTTGCGCACCGTCAGCCCGGTGATGTCGTCCGAGATGACGCTCCACCCGGACTGGACCGAGGCGCCGTCGACGACCACGGAGCCGCCCTCGCTGACCACGAGCGCGTTGGCAGCATCGGCGTTCTTGGACGCATTGGCGGAGGAGCTGATGCTCGAGATGCCGTCACTGGCCTCGTTGGCGACGAAGACGAAGAAGCCGGCGATGCCGCAGCAGCACAGCAGGACGACACCGCCGATGATGCCGAGGATCCACCAGAGGGTGTTGTCCTTCTTGGGCGGCGTGCCCATCTGCCCACCAGAGCCATAGGGCGCACCCTGGTACGGGTTGGGGCTACCGGCGCCACCGGGCGGCGGCGGGGCTGGATACGACATGGGTGGGTCCCCCTGCAAGACGTGGCGATGGAGCGGGCGACCGCCCGCGCGAGCAGTCTACGTCCCGGTACCGAGGGTGAGCATCTACGCTGGCGGGGACATGACTGATGACACAACCCCCGGACTGATCGGCGACCGCTACGAGACCGTGCGGCCGATCGGCCGTGGCGGCATGGGCATCGTCTGGCTGGCTCGCGACACCGTCCTCGGCCGTCAGGTCGCGGTCAAGCAGATCGGCGACTTCCCGGGCGAGAGCGAGGGGGAGACCCGCCGCGCGATGCGTGAGGCGCGGGCCGCGGCGGCCCTCAACCACCCCAATGTCGTGGCCGTCTACGACGTGACCGAGCACGAGGGCACGCCGTGGCTCGTCATGGAGTACGTGGCCGGGCCCACGCTGGCCTCCGCGATCCGCGAGCGCGGTCCCATGACGCCGAAGGGGGCCGCTGACCTCGGCGCGCAGCTCGCCGGCGCCCTCGCTGCGGCACACCGGGCCGGGATCGTGCACCGCGACGTCAAGCCCGCCAATGTCCTCATCGGCGGTGGTCGGCCCAAGCTCGGCGACTTCGGTATCGCGCGTGCGGGGGCGGACGATCAGCTGACCCAGACCGGGCTCGTGACCGGCACCCCGAGCTACATGGCACCCGAGGTCGCCGTCGGCGACGACCACGGCGAGGCCGCCGACGTGTGGGCGCTCGGGGCGACCATCTATCTGGCGGTCGAGGGCCAGGACGCCTATCCGCCCCAGGGCAATGCGCTGGCGACCTTGCGCAGCATCGCCGCTCATCCGCCTCGTCGTCCGGAGCGCGCCGGCCCGCTCGAGCCGGTGCTCGCCGACATGCTCTCGCGCGATGTGTCTCGTCGCGGCTCGATGAGCCAGGTGCTGCGGCGCCTCGAGAGCATCGCTGCGGGTGGGCACGGCGCGGCGCCCGCTGCCGCCACGTCCACGATGGCGCCACCGCACAGCCTCGGGCAGCGCCCCGGGACGGCCCACCCCGGCGTGGGCCCGCAGGGGCCTGCTCCTCGGCGTGGGGGCGGCTGGTTGTGGGCCCTGCTGGCTGCCGGCCTGGTGGCCCTCCTCGTCGGTGGCATCGCCTTTGCGATGACCTGGGGTGACGGCTCCGACGGCTCCGACCGCTCCAGCGCGACCGGGGGCGAGCGGACCACCGCAAGCCGGACGACGACCAGCGAACCGCAGACGACCACCGAGACCACGACGGAGACGGAGACCGCGAGCCCGAGCTCGAGCGAGACCTCCTCCACGTCCTCGAGCACCTCCTCCGACGAGGGGATCACCGAGGACGAAGGCCGCGCCTTCATCGAGGACTACTTCTCCACCGTCACCTCGGACCGGGATGCCGCGTGGGACATGCTCGCCCCGGCGCGTCAGACCGACCGGTCCGGCTACGACGACTTCTGGAGCGGCATCACCTCGGTCACGACGAGTGACATCACTGTCGACGAGGACTCCGGCGAGGTCACCGTGACCCTCACCTACCACCCCAAGGACCGTGACAAGACCGTGGAGCAGCACACCTACGCGCTGACCCGCGTCGACGGCCAGATCCGCATGACCAAGTGACCTCGGAGGTCTCGTGCTTCTCGCTTTTTCGATCGCTCCGGCCTCACCGGATGCCCAGGGCTCCTACGCCGAGGCCGTGGCTGCGGCGCTGCGGGTCGTCCGCGACAGCGGGCTGCCCCACGACCTGGGCTCGATGTTCACGACCCTCGAGGGGGAGTGGGACGAGGTGATGGCGGTCGTCAAGGGGTGCGTCGACGCGATGGAGCCCTACGGCGACCGCGTCAGCCTCGTCATGAAGGCCGACATCCGCGCGGGACGCACGGGTCAGATGAGCGCCAAGGTCGAGCGCGTGGAGGGCCTCCTCACCGACGGATGAGCCACCCGGCGTCCGTGACCGATTTGTGACATTCGGGCAACCTTTGTCATGGTGGGTCGTCCGCTGCAGTCGGCGGGCCCTCCTGATCTCCCACGGAAAGCACTGATGTGAGCACGCTCATCCAGCGCGTCGCCGGCGTGGCCCTGGCCCTCGTCGGCCTCGCCGCAGCCATCGTCGGTGGTTGGTTCCTCGCCAACCTCGGCACCTCCGGCACGGCCACCTTCACCGCCGACCCCGGCCAGCGCGTCGTGGTCCTGGACCCCGATGTCCTCAACCGGGTCGACCACCCGGTCACAGTGACCGCGACCGGCGACGGCGATCTGTGGGCCGGCACCGCTCGTCCGTCAGACGTCGAGGCACTCCTCGGCGACGGGCCGCGGACTCAGGTCACCGGCGTCGACGTCGGCGGCTGGGCCCTGACCACGTCAGCCACGGGCACGGGCGAGGCGATCGACCCCGGTGGGCTCGACATCTGGCAGGAGTCGACGACCGGCTCCGACGAGGTCAAGCGCACCATCGATCAGGCTGACGCGCCGCAGTCACTCGTCATCGCGGCCCCCGAGGGCGCCGAGGTCGAGCACCTGACCATGACGATCGAGGACAGCGGCTGGGGCACCACGGCGCTGACGACGCTCATCGTGGGCATCGTGCTCCTCGCCATCGGTCTGGCACTGCTCGTGCGCACCGGTGCACTCGCCGCCATCCGTTCGCGGGTTTCCCGCCCCACCAGTGAGGAGCCTGCAGCATGAGCCGCCGCCCCACCCCCTTCGTCGCCACCGTGGTGGCCCTGCCCGTCCTCCTCGGAGGCTGCGG
>JAKDKQ010000486.1 GCA_030453295.1 Janibacter sp. | reverse complement strand
GGATGCTCGAGAGCAGGGTGCGACGCAGGGAGTTGCCGATGGTGTAGCCGAAGCCAGGCTCGAGGGGCTCGATGACGAACCGCGAACGGTTGTCGGCGAGGACCTCTTCGCTGAGGTTGGGACGCTGTGCGATGAGCACGGTGATTCTTCCTTCCCACGGGCGACCGCTATATGACGCCTCGTGAAGGTGCCGGTCTGATGGCCGGCGACCGTCGCGACTCTGTCCGCACGACGATCTCCCTTCGGCTCACGTGGCCACCCTGGCGCAAAGCACCTGGGCGACCACGCGGGCTTCAGGGGGGCACTCGGGGGGACGGAGTCCCCCCGAGCGATTAGTTCTTGGAGTAGAGCTCGACGATCAGCTGCATCGCCAGCGGGCTGTCGATCTGCTCGTTGGTCGGCAGCTGGTGCACCAGGACCTTCAGGCTGCCCGGGATGACGTGCAGCCAGGCCGGGACCGGACGCTCGCCGAAGGACTCGCGAGCGACCTGGATCGGGAAGGCCTCGATGGACTGCTTGCGCACGGTGATGATGTCGTACTGCGAGACGCGGGCGCTGGGCACGTCGATGCGCACGCCGTTGAGCTCGAAGTGACCGTGCGTGACGAGCTGACGAGCCTGACGACGCGTGCGGGCGAGCCCGGCACGGTAGATCACGTTGTCGAGGCGCGACTCGAGGATGATCAGCAGGTTGTGACCGGTCTGTCCGGGGCGGTTGGCCGCCTCCTTGTAGTACCGGACGAACTGCTTCTCCATGACGCCGTAGGTGAAGCGGGCCTTCTGCTTCTCCTGCAGCTGGGTGAGGTACTCCTTCTCCTGGATCCGCCGACGGCCGTGCTGGCCGGGCGGGAAGGGACGGAGCTCGAAGTTCTTGTCGCCGCCGACGAGGTCAAGCTTGAGGCGGCGGGACTTCTTGGTGATGGGGCCGGTATAACGAGCCATGTCTTATCTGTCTCCCGTATCTCTGCTGCTCAGACGCGACGGCGCTTGGGCGGGCGGACACCGTTGTGCGGGCTGGGCGTGACGTCCTGGATGGCGCCGACCTCGAGGCCAGCGGCGGTCAGGGAGCGGATGGCGGTCTCGCGACCGGAACCCGGGCCCTTGACGAAGACGTCGACCTTCTTCATGCCGTGCTCCATGGCGCGACGTGCAGCGGCCTCAGCAGCCATCTGTGCGGCGTACGGGGTGGACTTGCGCGAACCCTTGAAGCCGACCTGGCCGGCGGAGGCCCAGGCGATGACGGCCCCGGTGGGGTCGGTGATCGAGATGATCGTGTTGTTGAACGTGCTCTTGATGTGGGCCTGGCCCACAGCAACGTTCTTCTTGACCTTGCGGCGCACCTTGGCGCCGGTGCGGGTCTTGGGGGGCATGTTTCTCCTACGAAGTTCTTCGGTGTGAGGTGATCACTGCGCCCGCTGCTGCAGGCGCGTGATGCCGAGGTGTCTCAGGCCTTCTTCTTGCCTGCGACGGTGCGCTTGGGGCCCTTGCGGGTCCGGGCGTTGGTCTTGGTGCGCTGACCGCGGACGGGGAGTCCACGGCGGTGCCGCAGGCCCTCGTAGGTGCCGATCTCGACCTTGCGGCGGATGTCGGCAGCAACCTCACGGCGGAGGTCACCCTCGAGCTGGACGTTGGCCTCGAGGTAATCGCGAAGGGCGACGAGCTGCTCGTCGCTCAGGTCCTTCACGCGGACGCTCGGGTCGACGCCGGTAGCGGCGAGGGCCTTTTGTGCGGTCGTGCGTCCCACACCGAAGATGTAGGTCAGGGCAACCTCTGTGCGCTTCTCGCGCGGGAGGTCGACTCCAACAAGTCGTGCCATGTGCTGGCTTCCTCTTCATGTACTCGGAG
>JAKDKQ010000485.1 GCA_030453295.1 Janibacter sp. | reverse complement strand
CCACATGAGCGAGGAGCAGCAGCAGGCAGACAACCGCAAGCGGCCGACGACGGACGAGTTCCGGGCCTTCGTCGCGGAGGACTGGGCAGAGCGGCCCGCCGACCTCCCGCCGCTGACCGAGGCCGCGAAGCGCGCAGCGCAGCGACGGGCGGCGGTCTCCGCCGCCCACCAGGGCGAGCGTCTGGTCGTCCCCGCCGGCGGGCTCAAGGTGCGCAGCAACGACAGCGACTACGTCTTCCGCCCGCACTCCGCCTTCGCCCACCTCACCGGCCTCGGCGCCGACCGCGAGCCGGACGCCGTGCTCGTGATGGAGCCCCTCGGCGGACCCGACGAGGACGCCGGCCACGAGGCCTCCCTCTACTTCCGCCCGCTGGCCCCGCGCGACTCCGAGGAGTTCTTCGGCGACTCGCGCTACGGCGAGTTCTGGGTCGGTGCGCGCGCCTCCATCGAGGACGTCGAGTCCGAGCTGGGCCTCACCGGCCGTCACGTCGACCAGCTCGAGGACGCGGTCGGCAAGGACGCCGGCCAGCTCACCGTGCGGATGGTCCGCGACGCCGACACCGCCCTCACCGCGCAACTCGACACCGTGCGCACCCAGGGCGGCGCCGATCAGGAGTCGCTCGCCGAGGCGGACGACGTGCTCGCCCACGGCCTGTCCCACCTACGGATGATCAAGGACGACTGGGAGATCGAGCAGATGCAGCAGGCGGTCGACGCCACGCGCACCGGCTTCGAGGCCGTCATCCGCGAGCTGCCGTCCCTGCCCGAGCGGGGGCGCGGCGAGCGCTGGGTCGAGGGCACCTTCGGTCTCGTCGCCCGCCACGAGGGCAATGGCGTCGGTTACGACTCGATCTGCGCCTCCGGCGACCACGCCAACACGCTGCACTGGATCAAGAACACCGGCGACGTCAAGGCCAACGACCTCATCCTGCTCGACGCCGGCGTCGAGCTCGACTCGCTCTTCACCGCCGACATCACCCGCACCCTGCCGGTGAGCGGCACCTTCGACGAGACCCAGCGGGAGATCCACGAAGCCGTCGTCGCAGCCCAGGCCGCCGGCATCGCTGCGGTGAAGCCCGGCGCGAAGTTCTCCGACATCCACGCCGCATCCATCCGCGTCATCGCCGAGCACCTGCACGCGTGGGGTCTGCTGCCCGACGGCGTCTCGGTCGAGGACACCCTCGACACCGAGCACGGCCAGTACCACCGCCGCTGGATGGTGCACGGCACGAGCCACCACCTCGGCATCGACGTCCACGACTGCGCCCTGGCCACCCGCGAGGAGTACATGGACGCCGAGCTGGCGCCGGGCATGGTGCTGACCGTCGAGCCGGGCCTGTACTTCAAGGCCGATGACCTCAAGGTGCCCGAGCGCTTCCGCGGTATCGGCGTGCGCCTCGAGGACGACGTCGTCGTCACGCAGGACGGCTGTCGCAACCTCTCCGGCGAGTGGCCGCACTCTGCCGACGAGATCGAGGCATGGATCAAGGACGTCCAGGGACGCTGACTCGTCCGGGCCGCGGCACACACCTCCTCGCGCCGATGGTTGTGTGTTCAAGCGGTAGTTCAGGCGACCAGCGACCCGTATATGGGGACCCCGGTCGCCACGGCTACCACTTCAACACACAACCATCGTGCTGAGGCGGTTCGAGACGGTTACTGCGCACTCTCCTCAGGGCATGGGGCATCGTCCACGCGCTCGGTGTGGCTGAGTCAACAGCCGGACGACCCAACCACACCACGGGCGAAGGGGGAAGATGGCGGGAGTTTCCCCCTTCGCCCACCGAAAGGCACCGCGCATGTCCACCAAGACGGTCCCCGGCAACTACTTCGAGGACTTCTCGATCGG
>JAKDKQ010000484.1 GCA_030453295.1 Janibacter sp. | reverse complement strand
TCACTTGATGCCGAGGGACTCGCTGTTGGTGGCGGTGTCGCCCTCGGCGTAGGTGTAGCTGCCCATCCCCATCTTGGACATGACGACGCCCACGACGATCGTCACGACGGTCAGGATCACGGCGAGGATGCCGAGCATCGGGCTCAGGACCATGACCGCCCAGGTGCCGACGGCTCCGGCGATGATCCCCAGGGTCATCACGGTCCACCACGCGGCGTTCTGCGCGTGCCCGAGGTCCTCGACGGCGTGCGGTCCGGTCGGGGGGTGCGAGAGGCGCTGGTAGGTGTGCTTGCTCATGGCGCCATCATCCCATGAGCCGGTGGGAAGAAGACAAGGTCTCTCGCCTCCATCGATGCCGTCTCGGGGACTACCGTGAGCCGAGTCACTACACCTGACGAAAGGACGGCTCCGATGGACGTGGCCACCCGGCTCCAACCCGCTCCCGCACCGGCCCACCAGCCGGCGCATGGACACGAGGGCGACACTCTCGAGCTGTTCCCGCCGAACACCGGCATGGGCTGGGCCGACCACGACCTCCCCCACCCTCCCGGGCGCCGTCGGGTGCTCGGTGACGCCTTCCGCAAGGGGATGGACCCGACACAGCCGGTGCAGAACATGCTGCGCCTCGGCGTCGGCCTGGGGCCGATCTTCGAGATGCTCGCGCTGGGCCGCAAGTTCGTCTTCGCGTCAGGTGTCGACCTCGTCGGTGAGCTGTGTGACGACAAGCGCTTCACCAAGACCCTGGCTCCCGGGGTGCAGGACCTGCGGATGTTCGTCGGCGACGGGCTCTTCACCGCAGAGACCGACGAGCCCAACTGGCGCCTGGCCCACGACCTGCTCATGCCCGCCTTCTCCAAGTCGGCGATGCGCGGCTACCACGATGTCATGCTCGACGCGGCGAACGAGCTCATCGGGGTGTGGGACAAGGCCTCTCGCGAAGGGAGGACCGTCGACGTCTCCCCGTGGCTCACCAAGCTGACCCTCGAGACGATCGCCCGAGCGGCCTTCAGCCACACCTTCGGCAGCTTCGAGACCGAGGAGGTCGACCCCTTCGTCACGACCTTCGTCCGGGACATGTCGCACGCTGCGAGTCGGTCCAATGTCGCGGCGCTGCCGTTCGTCGGCAGGCGGCGGGTGCGCCGCCAGGACCAGGTGGCGTTGGCGCGGCACGGCTACATCGACGGCCTGCTGCGGCAGATCGTCGCGGACCGCGAGGCGAGCGGCGAGCGGCACGAGGACCTGCTCGGCCGGATGATGCACGAGCCGGTCGACGACTCCGGGGCACTCCTCGAGGCGCAGAACGTGCGCCACCAGATCCTCACGATGCTCGTCGCGGGGCACGAGACCACCTCTGGGGCAGTCTCCTTCGCGCTGTACCACCTCACCCGTGAGCCCGAGATCCTCGCCCGGGTGCACGCCGAGCTCGACGAGGTGCTCGGCAGCGACCCTGCGGTCGACCCGACCTTCGAGCAGGTGCCCAAGCTGCGCTACCTGCGCCGGGTCGTCGACGAGACGCTGCGGCTGTGGCCGACCGCACCGGGCTTCGCGCGATCGCCCCGGGAGACGACGACCATCGGTGCCGACGGGTCGGCCGGCGTCCCCGGAGGCCTGCGGATGACACCGGACGACAAGGTGCTCGTCTTCATCCCCCTGCTCCACCGCGACCCCGACGTGTGGCCGGACCCGGAGCGCTTCGATCCCGACCGCTTCCTGCCCGAGCACAACCGGGCGCGTCCCGCCCATGCCTACAAGCCCTTCGGTACCGGCGAGCGGGCCTGCATCGGACGTCAGTTCGCGCTGCACGAGTCGGTGATCGTCCTGGCCAAGCTGCTGCACCGCTTCGACCTCACGCC
>JAKDKQ010000483.1 GCA_030453295.1 Janibacter sp. | reverse complement strand
CGGACCAGTGGACCAAGGGTGCGCAGAAGCAGGTCGAGGCGCTCGCCGCCGGCCGTGCCGCGCGCGCCGGCAAGTCACTGGAGGAGGCCACCTCCATCAAGGGCAACCTTGAGGCCAGCAGCGTCACCGTCAGCGCTCACGCGGGTGCGTCCGGTCGCCTCTTCGGCGCCGTGACCAGCCGTGAGGTCGCCGAGGCCGTCAAGGCCAACGGTGGCCCGGAGATCGACCGTCGCACGATCGAGATCCCGACCCCGATCAAGGCTGTCGGCCCGGCGGAGGCGCTCGTGCGCCTGCACCCCGAGGTCCAGGCCACGGTCACGCTGGACATCGTCGCCGGCTGAGCCGACACGATCCCTGCGCAAGGGGACGACCACCTCACCGGTGGTCGTCCCCTTCGTCGTGTCCGGCAGCGGTCGAAGGGGGGAGTGCTCCCCCTGTCGGTCGGCCGGCCACCCTCGTAGGGTTGGCCCGCAGATCAACGACCAGGGGAGACATCATGACGATCCGTGCACGAGCCATCGCGCTGGGGGCCGCCACAGCCGTGGCGCTGAGCGGCTGCTCGATGCTGGGGGCCGGAGACGATGACGGCTCCGACGCGTCCTCGTCCCCGACCTCCGGGGTCGTCAACGGCGACGCCAGCGCCAACGGGGCCAAGGCTGCGGGGATCGACCTGAAGAACCCGCCGAAGGCGATCGCCGAGGCGACCATCACGGTCGACCAGGACTCGATCGACACGACGAAGATCGAGCTGCTCGAGCTGCGGCGTGACGACAATGTCATGCTCGCGACCTTCCGACTGACGGGCACGGGCCGAGGCACCGAGTCCAAGACGGCCTTCAAGCTCCTGGGGTGGAGCTCCTTCGCCCCGGTGCTCATCGACATGAAGAACCTCGAGAAGTACAAGCACGTCGATGACCTGACCAGCGACGAGGTCGAGGCCGAGGCCCCGCTGGGGCAGCCCGTCTACATGTTCACCGCCTTCCCGCTACCGAAGGACGGCGTCACCGAGATGGACCTGCGGGTGACCTCGGAGTCCCCGTCCATCGAAGACATCCCGATGCCGACATGAGCACCTCGTCCCGTCGCCGCACCGCGGTCGCAGGGGCCCTGGTCGCCCCCTTCGTCATCCTGGGGGCCGTCGGTGCCTCGGCCGCAGCGGACGAACCACTGACGATCGACACCCTCCCGAGGCTCACCGACGCCGAGGTCGACGGCTACCGGACGGCCGTGCAGGTCCCCGACATCGAGGCGATCAGCGTGCCCGATGTCGAGCCCTTCACGCCCGACGTCACCACCTCGGGCAGCAGCACCGTCGTCAGCCTCGACACCGACGTCCTCTTCGAGTTCGGCAAGGCTGAGCTCGGTGACCCGGCGCGGGCCGCGGTGACCAGAGCGGCCACGGACGTCCCGAAGGGGGCGAAGGTCTCCGTTGTGGGCCACACCGATTCCGTGGGCTCGACCTCGGCGAACCAGAAGCTGTCGAAGCAACGGGCCCGGGCCGTCGCAGCGGTCCTCGCGGACGAACGGGACGACCTCGTGCTCAGCGTCAGCGGCAAGGGCGAGAGCGATCCGGTCGCACCGAACGACAGCGCAGGCAAGGACAACCCTGACGGCCGGGAGAAGAACCGTCGCGTGGAGATCCGCTACACGGGCTGACCGGCGGCGTCGGTGGGTAGTCCTCCCCATGTCGCGTGGCGACGACGGTCCGTAAGATTTTGGTCAAGACACCACACGACAGCATCGAGCGGGGAGACCATCATGACCATGCCGCCCTACGGCCAGCAACCGCCCACCCCTGGCTACGGTCAGCCGCAGCCTCCGCAGGGCTACGGTCAGCCGCAGCCCCCGCAGGG
>JAKDKQ010000482.1 GCA_030453295.1 Janibacter sp. | reverse complement strand
TCCTCAACCCCCCCTGGCGTCGGCCGCGGCCGCCACGGCCCTGTACGAGTCGCAGCTGGCCGAGGCACGCGCCGAGGCCGCCAAGATCCGCGAGGACGCACGCGCCGAGGGCGCTGCCATCGTTGCGGAGATGCGCGGGCAGGCTCAGGACGAGTCCAACCGCATCACTGAGTCCGCTCACAAGCAGATCGAGGCCGAGCGTCAGCAGGCGTCCGTCTCGCTGCGCGGTGAGGTCGGTCGTCTGTCGACCGACCTGGCCGGCCGCATCGTCGGTCACGAGCTGCAGGACTCCTCGAGCCGTCAGGGTCTGATCGACCGGTTCCTGGCAGAGCTCGAGTCGGGCCAGGTCCAGCCGGAAAAGGTCGGCGCCGCCGCTTCGGCAGCCTCGACCTCACCCGAGCAGGGGCAGCTCGACCTCGGCGACGCAGGTCGTGACGCCTGATGCGAGGTTCTTCCCGAGCTGCCGTGATCGAAGGACGCACGTCCTTCGAGGCGGCGCTGATGTCCGGTGACCCGGCCGTCGTGGCGGACGAGCTCTTCGCCGTGACCGGGCTGCTCGACGACAACGCGACGCTGCGTCGCGGCGTCGCCGACCCCTCGCGAGAGGGCAAGGACAAGTCCGAGCTGATCACCCGGCTGCTCCAGGGCAAGGTCTCCAACGAGTCCGTGGGCATCGCCTCGGTCCTCGTGGCCCAGCGCTGGGCGCAGGAGCGCGACCTCACCGACACCCTCGAGCGGTTCGCCGTCGAGGCTTCCCTCAAGGGGGCCGAGAACAGCGGAGCGATCGATCAGGTCGAGGACGAGCTCTTCCGCTTCGAGCGTCTCGTGGCCGGTAACCCCGAGCTGCGTGACGCCCTGGGCAACCGCCTCGGGGACAACGTCGGCAAGGCCGACCTGGTCAGCACCCTCCTCGAGGGCAAGACGCGACCGGAGACGCTGCGCCTGGCCCGCCAGGCGGTGCTCGCCCCTCGGGGCCGACGGTTCGACCGGACGATCGAGGCCTACCTCGACATCGCCGCCGAGCGTCGTCAGCAGCTGACCGCCGTCGTGACCACAGCGGTCGACCTCACGCCGGAGCAGCGCACCCGCCTCGCGGGCGCCCTGCAGAAGATCTACAGCAAGCCCGTCCTGCTGCAGGTCATCCACGACGAGGACGTCATCGGCGGGATCCGGGTCCAGATCGGCGACGAGGTCGTCGACGGGACCATCCTGCGACGTCTCGACGAGGCGAAGCGCCACCTGGCCAGCTGAGCGCTGCTCAGACACCCCATGCAGACCACATATTCGGCCCGTAGTGCGGCCGGCAACGAGGAGAAGACAACATGACGGAGCTTTCGATCCGTCCGGAGGAGATCCGGGACGCCCTGGACGGCTACGTGCAGTCCTACAACCCCGGCGCGGCCTCCCGCGAAGAGGTCGGCCGCGTCACCGACGCCGGTGACGGCATCGCCCACGTCGAGGGACTCCCTTCGGCCATGACCAACGAGCTGCTCGAGTTCGAGGACGGTACCCTCGGCCTCGCGCTCAACCTCGACGTCCACGAGATCGGTGTCGTCGTGCTCGGCGACTTCTCCAAGATCGAGGAGGGGCAGGAGGTCAAGCGCACCGGCGAGGTCCTCTCGGTCCCGGTCGGTGACAACTTCCTCGGCCGCGTCGTCAACCCGCTCGGTCAGCCGATCGACGGCCTCGGCGACATCGAGTCCGCCGAGCGTCGCGCGCTCGAGCTCCAGGCCCCCAGCGTCGTCGACCGCAAGTCGGTCCACGAGCCCCTGCAGACCGGTCTGAAGTCGGTCGACGCCATGACCCCGATCGGCCGTGGCCAGCGTCAGCTGATCATCGGTGACCGCCAGACCG
>JAKDKQ010000481.1 GCA_030453295.1 Janibacter sp. | reverse complement strand
GGCAGGCGCCGACGCAGTACCCGCAGCCGTTGCAGATGTCGTCCTGCACGACGACGGTGCCGTGCTCGCTGCGGAAGAGCGAGCCCGTGGGACACACGTCCAGGCAGCCGGCGTGGGTGCAGTGCTTGCAGACGTCGGAGGACATCAACCAACGAAACTCCGGCACCGCCCCGACGATCGGCACGCCGTCGACGGTGAGGCCGTAGTCGCCCGTACCGCCGGCCTCGACCGTGGCCTTTTCGTTGAGCATGTCCGTGAGCGCAGGCCCGTGCCCCTCGATCGGCGCGGGGAGCGTGCCGTACCCGGCGGGGGAGGCGATCGACGGCTCGGGCGTGGCTGCTGGTGCACCCATGCTGGGCATCCCGAGGTCCACGAGCGCCTGGCCCGACTCGCGGGCGGCAGTGATGCGGTCCTGGGTCTGCTCGACGAAGGCGACGTGCCGCCAGGTGCTCGCCCCCAGGTCGCCGGTGTTGTCGTAGGAGTTGCCGGTGATCGCCAGCCCGTCGAGCGGGATGCCGTTCCACTCCTTGCAGGCGACCTCGCAGGCCTTGCAGCCGATGCAGATCGAGGTGTCGGTGAAAAAGCCCTTGCGGCTCGGTGCCTCCTGCCACCCGGCGTCGGTGGCCGGGTCGGTCTGGCCCGAGAGCTGTCGGGAGAGGTAGCCCATCAGCGGTCTCCTTCCGTCTCGCGGGTGGCTGCGCGACGCGCGTGTACCGCCGCCGGGACGTCGTCGGCGTGCTGGTTGCCGGTCTCGACCGTGGTCCCTGCCCGCGACTGGTACTCGGCGACGAACCTCAGCAGCGCGTCACCGTGGGGCCGCCGGCCGGGGATGATGTCGCAGGCGCCGACCTTGGACTCCTGGATCTGGACATTGGGGTCCAGGGCCACGCCGAGCAGGTCGTTGGCGCCATCGCCCTCGACGACCGCATCGCGCCCGACACCCCAGTGATAGGGCAGGCCGATCTGGTGGACCGTGTTGCCCATGATCGTCAGCGGCGTCATGCGCTCGGTGACCAGGACGCGTGCCTCGATGGCGCTGCGCGCCGAGACGATCGTCGCCCACTCGCCGTTGACCAGCCCTTGCTGCTCGGCGAGCTCGGGGGAGACCTCGCAAAACATCTCCGGCTGCAGCTCGGACAGGTACGGCAGCCAGCGGCTCATCCCGCCGGCCGTGTGGTGCTCGGTGAGCCGGTAGGTCGTGAAGACGAAGGGGTAGACCCCCGACCCGGGCTCGTCACCGGAGGGGCTCCACAGGTTGTCCTTGCGCGGGTAGACCAGCCGGCCCGGGTTGCGCTGCTGCGAGTACAGCGGGTTGGTGACCGGGGACTCCTGCGCCTCGTAGTGGCTGGGCATCGGGCCATCGACCATGCCCTTGGGTGCGAAGAGCCACCCCTTGCCGTCCGCTTGCATGATGAAGGGGTCGTCACCGGCGATCGCTGCCGGTCCACCGATGTCCGGGTCGGGTCGGAAGGACGGGTCGCGGTCGATGGGGAAGTCCGGGACATCCTTGCCGACCCACTTCTTGGCGTCGGCGTCCCACCAGACGTACTTCTTCCGCTCGCTCCACGGCCGGCCTTCGGGATCGGCGGAGGCGCGGTTGTAGAGGATCCGGCGGTTCATCGGCCAGGCCCAGCCCCAGTCGAGCGCGGTCTCGTCCTGCTCCTGGCCGGGGACGCGGTTGGCCGACTTGTTGACCCCACCGGCGAAGACGCCGGTGTAGATCCAGCAGCCGCCGGAGGTCGAGCCGTCGGGCCTCATGTCGGCGAACTTGTCGAGCAGCTGCCCGGCCTTGTCGCCGCTCAGGTGGAAGCCGTTGATCTCCTTCAGGACCGCCTCGGCGTCGGTCTCGCCGTGCTCGTCCTT
>JAKDKQ010000480.1 GCA_030453295.1 Janibacter sp. | reverse complement strand
AAGGTCGTGCGCCCGAAGGTGCATCTCCTCAAGGTCGTGCATCACGTGTGGAGTCCGCACTCCACCTTGTCCGTGCCCGACCAGCGTCCGGCCCGTGCGTCCTCGCCCTCGGCGACGGGTCGGGTGCAGGGGGCGCACCCGATGGAGGCGTACCCGCTCTGGCGAAGGGGGTTGAGGAAGACTGACTTCTCGGCCGCGTACTGGTCGACGTCGTCTTGGGTCCAGCCCGCGATCGGGTTGAGCTTGACCATCGCGCGGCGCTCGTCCCAGCCGACGACCGTGATGTCGGTGCGGGTCGGTGCGTCCTCGCGACGCATGCCGGTCACCCAGGCGTCGTGCTCCTCGAGCGCGCGGTTGAGCGGCTCGACCTTGCGCATGGCGCAACAGAGGTTGGGGTCCCGGTCGTGCAGCTGCGGACCGTGCTCCGCGTCCTGCTCGGCCACCGTCAGGCGTGGGTAGATCGTCCGGATGGTGATGGGCAGCATCGCATCGTATGCGTCTCGCGTGCCGAGCGTCTCGGCGAAGTGATAGCCGGTGTCGAGGAAGAAGACGTCGGCGCCCTCGAGGGTCGTGCCGACGAGGTGCACGAGCACCTCATCCCCCATCGAGCTGGCGACGGTGAGCCCGTCGCCAAAGGTCTCCTGCGCCCAGGCCAGCGCGCGACGACCGAGCTCGATCCGCCCTTCGTGCGTGTCCCCGAGCTCGGCCTCGAGCGCGGCGAACTGCTGCTCACCCGCTCGGGCGATCTCCTGCAGCCGATCCTGCGAGAGTGCGGCACTCATCGGATGTCGTCCTCGTCGGCCTGCCGCACCCAGCCGGCGAAGGACTCGCCGTCGGCGCGCTGGGCGAGGTAGGTGCGGGCCAGTCGCTCGATGTAGTCGGGCAGGTCGTCGCCAGCAACCTTGAGTGCTCGGGTCTTGCGGGCCAGCGCCGTGTCCTCGGCGAGCGAGCCGCCGAGCAGCACCTGGAAGACCTCGATGTAGGTGCCGTCCTCCTTCTGCTCCAGCATGCCCTTGAGGCCGACGTCGGCGACCTGGCTGCGGGCGCAGGCGTTGGGGCAGCCGTTGAGGTGGATGCTGAAGGGGACATCCATGTCCGGCAGGCGCTTCTCGAGCTCCTCCACTGTCCAGCGGGCGCGGTTCTTGGTGTCCGTCAGGGCCAGCTTGCAGAACTCCAGACCCGTGCAGGCCAGGACATTGCGACGCCACTCGCTCGGGTGGACCTCGAGGTCGAGCTCCTTGAGGTCGACGGCGAGCTGGTCGGCAGCTGCTCGCGGCACGTCGAGGACGAGCACCTTCTGGTGCGGGGTGAAGCGGATGCGCTGGCTGCCGACCGCCTCTGCCAGCTCGGCCAGGCGGGTGAGCTTGGTGCCGGTCATGCGCCCGGCGATGGGCGCAGCGCCGACCCAGACGCGACCGTCCTTCTGCTCGTGGATCCCCACGTGGTCGCGACGAGTGCCGGGGGCGACCGTCGCCTCCGGACCGTCGGGCAGTCGGCGATCGAGGTAGTCGTTCTCGAGGATCTCGCGGAACTTCTCCGGGCCCCAGTCAGCCATGAGGAACTTCAGCCGGGCCTTGTTGCGCAGACGACGGTAGCCGTGGTCGCGGAAGATGCTCGTCACGGCCTCCCAGATCTCGGGCACCTCGTCGACCGAGACCCACACGCCCAGCCGCTGGGCGAAGATCGGCTTGACCGAGAGGCCACCGCCCACCCACACGTCGAAGCCCGGCCCGAGCTCGGGGTGGACCACGCCGACGAAGGAGATGTCGTTGATCTCGTGGGCGATGTCGTGCGTCGGGGACCCGGAGATCGCCGTCTTGTACTTGCGCGGCAGGTTGGAGAACTCGGGGTTGCCGATGAACTT
>JAKDKQ010000479.1 GCA_030453295.1 Janibacter sp. | reverse complement strand
GCGCACGAGGACCAGAAGTTCGGCTTCTCCCTCGCCGGGGGCCAGGCCCGCGCGGCGATCGACGCCATCGTGGCGAAGGGGGACTCCCTGCGCCTCCTCGGCCTGCACAGCCACATCGGCAGCCAGATCTTCGACACGTCCGGTTTTGAGATCGCGGCCCGGCGCCTCATCGCGCTGCACACCGAGGTCGCCGACGAGCACGGCATCGCCATGCCGGAGATGGACCTCGGTGGCGGCTACGGCATCGCCTACACCTCCGAGCACGAGCCGCTCACTCCCGGACAGCTCGGCACCCAGATGGCCGAGCTCGTCGAGCGTGAGCTCAAGGAGTTCCACGACGGGCACCCGCAGGCGGCTCTGCCGCGGATCTCCATCGAGCCGGGCCGCGCCATCGCCGGGCCGAGCGCCTTCACCCTCTACGAGATCGGCACGGTCAAGGACGTCGAGGTCAGCTCCGGCGTGCTGCGCTCCTATGTGAGCGTCGACGGCGGCATGAGCGACAACGTGCGCACCGCCCTCTACGGCGCTGACTACTCGTGCACCCTGGCCGGCCGTCGCTCGACCGCCGAGCCGCGCCTCGTGCGCGTCGTCGGGCGGCACTGCGAGAGTGGCGACATCGTCGTCATGGACGAGTACCTGCCGGGCGACATCGTCCCCGGCGACCTCATCGCGGTCCCCGGCACCGGGGCCTACTGCCGCAGCCTGTCCAACCAGTACAACCACACCCCACGTCCGCCGGTCCTGGCGGTCCGCGACGGGGTCGCGCGTGTCATCGTCCGTCGCGAGACGATCGATGACCTGCTCGCCCTCGACGTGGACGAGCCCAGCCCGTCACAGGAGGTCCGATGACCACCGCTCCAGCCCAGCAGACCCCCCTTCGTGTCGCCCTGCTCGGTGGGGGAGTCGTCGGCGGCAGCGTCGCCCGCCTGCTCACCGCGCAGGCCGATGACCTGGCCCAGCGCATCGGCCGGCCGCTCGAGATCGTCGGTGTCGCCGTGCGGCGCGCTGGTCGCGACCGCGGTGACCTCGGCCTCGACGCGTCGGTCTTCACGACCGACGCGGAGGAGCTGGTCACCCGGGCCGACATCGTCGTCGAGGTCATCGGGGGCATCGAGCCGGCCCGCAGCCTGATCCTCTCGGCGATGGCACACGGCGCCTCGGTGGTCACGGCCAACAAGGCGCTGCTCGCCGAGGACGGCCCGACCCTCTACGCGGCGGCCGCCGAGCACGGCGTCGACCTCTACTACGAGGCCGCTGTCGCCGGTGCCATCCCGATCCTGCGCCCGATCCGCGACTCGCTCGCCGGTGACTCGATCCGCCGCGTCATCGGGATCGTCAACGGCACGACCAACTTCGTCCTCGACGCCATGGACACCACGGGGGCGGGGTTCGCCGAGACCGTCGAGCGCGCCCAGGCCCTGGGCTACGCCGAGGCGGACCCGACCGCTGACGTCGAAGGCTTCGACGCCGCAGCCAAGGCCGCGATCCTGTCCTCGCTGGCCTTCCACTCCCGCGTCTCCATCGCCGACGTGCACCGCGAGGGCATCACCGAGGTGAGCGCCCGCGACATCGCCGCGGCGCAGGAGATGGACTGCACCGTCAAGCTGCTCGCGATCTGCGAGCGGGTCGTGGGAGCCGACGGGCACGAGGGCATCTCCGCCCGCGTGCACCCGGCGCTCATCCCGCTCAGCCACCCGCTGGCCTCCGTGCGCGGTGCCTACAACGCGGTCTTCGTCGAGGCCGAGGGCGCCGGCGACCTGATGTTCTACGGCCAGGGCGCCGGTGGCGACCCGACCGCCAGCGCCGTCCTGGGTGACCTCGTCGCCGTCGCCCGCGCGCGGGTCACCGGCGGTCGCGGACCGGGGGAGAGC
>JAKDKQ010000478.1 GCA_030453295.1 Janibacter sp. | reverse complement strand
GCTC
This sequence comes from Janibacter sp., assembly GCA_030453295.1. Classification (GTDB taxonomy): domain Bacteria; phylum Actinomycetota; class Actinomycetes; order Actinomycetales; family Dermatophilaceae; genus Janibacter. The sequence continues at coordinate 1,871 of JAKDKQ010000478.1, read as the reverse complement.
CGCCGGGATCGGCAGCGCCCCCACGAGGTCCCACCCCGACAGGGCGAAGACGCCGGGCTGCAGGGCGTTGAACATCGCGAGCAGGAGGTGGGCACGGCGCACCCGGTCGATGTCGGCGTCGGTGATGGCGTCGAGGTCACGCAGCCCGAGGGCAGCGGTCACCACGGACGCGGTGGTCGAGGCGATGCCGTTGGTCGTGAAGACGAGGTTGTACGGTGCGGCGTCGCCCGTGAGGGCGTCGGTGAGCTCCTGCCGGATCGTCGCGGCGAGGTCCTCCCCCTTCGTCGTCTCGCCACGGAAGGTGAACTCGTCGTCGCGGTGCCGGCTGGCGAAGTGGACGAGCTCGTAGGTCAGCTCGTCGTGGTTCTGCAGGGCGTGGACCAGCCCGGCGGCATCGACGCCCAGCTCCATCGCCTCCCGCAGGGTCAGCCGGAGGAACTCGGTGTCGCCGGTGGCCAAGGCGTGGTGGTAGGCGGGCCGGTTGACGAAGTCGTAGGAGAGGTCTGCGCCCCCCACGGCCGTGTCCCGGATGTCCTCGATGGACAGGTTGAGCTCCTGGAAGGTGAAGCCGCCGACCTTGCGCACCATCGACCCGATGAGCTGGTTGGCGGCCTGCGAGAGCGGGTGCCCCTCCGACCACGCCGGACCGATGTCGAGGGTGCGCTCGACGCCGAGGAAGCCGTTGGCATCCAGCCGCAGACCGCCGGACCCGAGGTCGCCGAGGCTATGGAGCGCGTCACCGATGACCAGGCGCATCCCGGCGAAGGTGGGGTCCAGCCAGTTGATCGACGGCTGCCCCTCCTTGAAGTAGTGCAGGTAGACCCAGCGACGCATCACCCCGTCGGGACCGGTCACCGGGGCCGTCGCCGACCAGTTGGTGTCCTTCAGGCCGGGGACGTGGAAGATCACCCGCTGCAGCTCGCCGATGATGTGGCCGGCCTCCGCGAGCGCTGCCTCCGCGTCCTCGTCGAGGTTGACCGAGTCACGGCCCTCGGGGACGTCCGGCAGCAGGTGCCACTCATCCGGCGGGATGGCGACCATGTGGTAGATCCCGGGGTAGTCGTCGACGCCCAGCTCGGCGAGGCGGAAGTCCGCGCCCTTGCCGGTGTGCCCGGGGACGATGTCGTCCAGGACTGTGCCCTCGTGGTCCGCGGCCACCCGGCACATCTCCCGGTAGTCCTCCTCGCTGCCGAAGAGCTCGTCGATGTGCGTGGCCACCCGGTCGAAGTGTCCGTCGACGCTCGGCGTGGGGCTCCACCCCGACAGGCCGCCGGCCCGCTTGACCGGGCCCGTGTGCAGCGCGTGGATCCCGATGCGCTGGAAGGTCTCCCACAACCGGGGGTCCGCGAGGGAGGCGAGGAAGGAGCGGCCCGGTCGGGTGATCATCGAGATGGGGTACGCGGTGAACCACACCGAGGCCGTCTGCACCGCTGCGCGCGGGTCGGGCTGGGCGTAGGGGTTTTGCCACATGGCGCCGATCCCGGTGAACTGACCGGCGATCTCCTTGGCGTCCTGGAGCATCGATTGTGCCCGCAGCCACTCCACGTAGACGGGGTTGGACCCGACCGGCTCGCCCGAGCGGACCTGGGCCGCCGACGGCGCGCCCTGCGGTCGCAGCCGCGCCCGAGGTCGCAGGGCCTTCGGCCGGGCCGGGTAGAAGACGTCGGCGAAGTTGGGTGCGCCCGGCTGCTCGACCTCGAGCGCCTCGGGCTGCTCCACACTCGGGAACGGCTCGGTCACGGCCTCGTCGGAGTCAGTCATGCCGACCACGCTACGGCGCGGACGGCTCCTGCGCGGCCTTGCCACCAGGAGTGACGCCCACCGCGTCGCCCGTGGGACGGTCGAGGTGCTCGCGCGCCCATCGGGGCACG
>JAKDKQ010000083.1 GCA_030453295.1 Janibacter sp. | reverse complement strand
GCCGCCACCGAGGTCACTGACCGAGGAACTTCTCGAAGCCCTTGGGCAGCTGGCTCGGGTCGAGATCAGCGGGCGCCTCAGGCGCGCCGGCACCGAAGGCCGCGCCAGCCGGGCCGGCCGGCCCACGACCAGCAGCCCGCTCAGCCGCCTCGCGTTCCTGCTGAGCACGCTTGGCCGGGTTGCCCGACTTGCCCTTCTTCTTGGGCTGCTTGACCTGCTTCTTGCGGCCGCCACCGCCCATGCCCGGCATCCCGGGCATCCCCGGCATACCGCCACCACGGGCGAGCTGCTTCATCATCTTCTGCGCCTCACCGAAGCGCTCGAGCAGCTGGTTGACCTCGGACACGGTGGCGCCCGAGCCCTTGGCGATGCGCGAGCGACGCGAGCCGTTGATCTGCTTGGGGTGGGTGCGCTCGAAGGGGGTCATCGAGCGGACCATGGCCTCGACCCGGTCGAACTCGCGCTCGTCGAGGTTGTCCAGCTGCGCCGACATCTGACCCATGCCGGGCATCATCTTGAGCATCGACTTCAGCGAGCCCATCCGCTTGAGGGCGGACATCTGCTGCAGGAAGTCGTCGAAGGTGAAGTCCTCCTCAGCGAGGAACTTGCGCTGCATCTCCTCGGCTTCGCCCTGCTGGAAGGCGCGCTCGGCCTGCTCGATGAGGGTGAGCACGTCACCCATGTCGAGGATCCGGCTGGCCATCCGGTCGGGGTGGAAGACCTCGATGTCCTTGGTCTGCTCACCCGTGGAGGCGAACATGATCGGCCGCCCGGTGGTCCCGGCCACCGAGAGTGCCGCGCCACCGCGAGCATCGCCGTCGAGCTTGGACAGCACGACACCGGTGAAGTCGACGCCCTCGGCGAACGCACGGGCGGTCTCGACCGCTGCCTGACCGATCATCGCGTCGATGACGAAGAGGACCTCGTCCGGGTTGACCGCCGCACGGATGTCCGCGGCCTGCTGCATCAGCTCGGCATCGACCGCGAGGCGACCGGCGGTGTCGACGATGACGACGTCGTGCAGCTGCGAGTGCGCGTGCGCGATGCCGGCCCGGCTGACGGAGACCGGGTCCCCGAAGGACTGGGTCCCCTCTCCGGACTCGAGGACGGCGTCATGGCCACCGGTGTTGCCGCGCTCGGGCGCGAAGACGGGCACTCCGGCACGCTGACCGGTCACCTCGAGCTGCGTGACGGCGTTGGGGCGCTGCAGGTCGGCCGCGACGAGGATCGGCGTGTGCCCCTGCTGCTTGAGCCAGGCACCGAGCTTGCCGGCGAAGGTCGTCTTGCCGGAGCCCTGAAGGCCCGCGAGCATGATGACGGTCGGCGGGCGCTTGGCGAACTGGATGGTCCGCGTGTTGCCTCCGAGGATCGTCACGAGCTCCTCGTTGACGATCTTGATGACCTGCTGGGCCGGGTTGAGGGCCCCGCTCACCTCGGCACCGGTGGCGCGCTCGCGCACCGCGGAGGTGAACTCCTTGACGACGGGCAGGGCGACATCGGCGTCGATGAGAGCCATCCGGATGTCGCGGACGGTCTTGTTGACGTCGGATTCGGACAGGCGTCCCTTGCCGCGCAGGTTCTTGAAGGTCGCGGTCAGACGGTCGGACAGGCTGGTGAACACCCGGCCTAGGGTACTTGCCCGCGGGGACTCCCTTCGCTCAGGCGGTGTCGCAGGCGTCGATGACGGCCGAGACGGCCCGCCCCACCGCTGCGGGCGCCAGCTCGCACCCCTGTCGGTCCGTGACGTAGAAGGTGTCGAGGGTCTGCCCGGCGTAGGTCGAGATGTGGGCCGAGCGGACGCTGATCCCCTCACCCGCCAGAGCCATACCGAGGTCGTGCAGCAGGCCCGGCCGGTCCTGCGAGCGCACCTCGATCACCGTCGCGCCACTGCCGACGCTGGGCAGCACGAAGGCTCGCGCCCCTCCCGCCGTGACCGGCTGGCCCGACCGGGGACGCCGGCGGGCCACGGCGTCGAGCGCGGCTCGGTCACCGGCCGCGAGCCGGTTCAGCCCGGCCGTCACCCGTGCAGGCTCGGGTACATCACCTCCCGGCGACTCGACGAGCCACTCGTCGACCGCGATGCCGTCGACCGTGGCCAGCCGCGCCCGGCGGACCGTCATCCCGTGCGCAGCCAGCAGACCGGCGGTGTCGGCGAAGAGTCCGGCGCGGTCGCGGCAGTGGACGGTCAGCACCCACCCTCCTGCGTCGGACTCGACCCGCACGTGCGCTCGCCCTGCGTCGACGTCCGGCCGGGAGGCCTGGTCCACCGTGGGGACGGGCGCCGGGCGCGGCACGGGAGGTGCCACGCCGGTGAGCCGATCGCGCACCAGCCCGGTCAGCGTGTCGAGGAGGCTGGCCCGCCAGTCCGTCCAGGCCTTGGGACCCGCGGCACGGGCATCGGCGATGGTCAGGGCCCGCAACAGCTCGAAGGTCTGCGCGTCCTCGCCCACGACCCGGCACACGGCGTCGACGGTGGCCGGGTCCGACAGGTCCCGTCGCGTCGCCATCTCGATGAGCGTCAGGTGCTCGCGCACCAGGAGCACGACCACGGCTCGGTCCTCGTCGTCGGCCCCCCATCGCCGCAGGACCCGATCGGCGATCTCGGCACCCGTGAGCGAGTGGTCCCTCGCTCCGGCGACCTTGCCGATGTCGTGCAGCAGTGCCGCCACGAGCAGCAGGTCGGCCCGCGCGACCTGGCGCGTCAGCGCGCCCGCCCGGGCGACCGTCTCGAGGAGGTGCCGGTCGACGGTGTGGCGGTGCACCGGGTTGCGCTGCGGGCGGCACCGCACCGCAGCCCACTCGGGCAACCAGCGCTCGACGAGCCCCACCTGGTCCAAGCCTTCCCACACGGCCTCCAGGCCGGGACCCGCGGCCAGCAGGTCCGCGAAGAGGTCGAGGGTCTGGCGGTCCCACGGTGCGGGGAGGTCGGGACAGGCTGCGAGGTTGGTCAGGGTCTGCGGCGCCAGCGGGAGCCGGTGGCGAGCGGCGATGACAGCGGCGCGAAGGGGGAGGGTCGCGTCCACGCCCACGAGCCGGGTCGAGCCGAGGACGGCCTCGCCGTCGTGGATGAAGAGGCCGTGCCCGATCGGGGTCATGGAGGGACGCCGAGGACCGACCCGCAGCGTGCGGGCACGCTGGCTCTGCCCCGCCCTGCGCACCGTGGACTCCAGGGCCCAGGCGATGGTGCGCGCGGAGCTCGAGACCCTCGTGAGCAGCTCGTCGGCGTCGGGCAGGCCGAGCAGTGCTGCCACCGCGTCGTGCTCCTCGCGCAGCAGGCGGTCTCGTCCTCGACCGGTGACCACGTGCAGTGCGTCCCTGACGTCCAGGAGCACCTCCAGTGCCGGGCCGACGGACCCGTGCGGTCGGTCGGTCAGCCACGCGCGGGTCAGCGCGTCGAGCACCGTGACATCGCGCAGACCCCCGAGGGCCTCCTTGAGGTCGGGCTCGATCTGCTGGCTGAGGTCACCGTGACGGTGGTGACGCGCCCGGACGGACTCGACGAACTGCGGCAGCCGGGTCCGCGCGCCCGAACGCCAGTCGTGAGCGACGGTGGCCCGGATGCTGGCGACGAGCTGCTCGTCCCCGGCGACGAGCGAGATGTCGAGCAGCCCCACGGCCGCTGACAGGTCCTTGCCGGCCACGCTGCGGCACTGCCCGCTCGAGCGCACGGAGTGGTCGAGGGAGATACCGCAGTCCCAGATGGGATACCAGAGGCCATCGGCCATCGAGGTCAGCCTCCGGGCAGGAGTGCTGCGACCGTCGTGGACGAGGACGAGGTCGAGGTCGCTCAGGGGACCTGACCAGCCACGGCCGAGGGAGCCCACGGCCGCAAGCGCGACGCCTTCCCGCTCCCCCACCGCCTCGGCGTAGAGGTCGACGAGCCATTCGCGGGTAGCGGTGCAGATGGCCTTCCGGCGAGGTCGAGCCGCGTGGCTCGCAAGTCTGTTCCGGTGCGGGTCATGGGGTGACGAGGCTCAGATCGCCTCGACTCCCTTCTCCCCGGTGCGCACGCGCACGACGTCCTCGATGGGGGTGACCCACACCTTGCCGTCACCGATCCGTCCGGTGCGGGCCGCGCTGACGACGACAGCCACGACCGACTCCACGTCCAGGTCCTCGATCAGGACCTCGAGCCGGATCTTGGGGACGAAGTCGACCGTGTACTCGGCACCGCGGTAGACCTCGCTGTGACCACGCTGGCGGCCGTACCCGCTGGCCTCGCTGACGGTCATCCCGGTGACGCCGAAGGCCTCGAGTGCCTCCTTGACGTCGTCGAGCTGGTGGGGCTTGATGATGGCGGTGACGAGCTTCATGCTCGGGCTCCTTCGGTGTCGGCGGGCTGGTGGGCGTGCGCGGCGGCGACGGCTCCGCCGAGGCGGCCGCCGCGGGCGGTGAGGTCGTAGCCGGACTCGGCGTGCTCGGCGGCGTCGATGCCGGACACCTCATCCTCCTCGTTGACACGCCACCCCATCGTCCTCTTGAGCGCGATGGCGATGACATAGGTCAGCACTGCGGAGATCACGAGACTGATGAGGGCCACGACGACCTGGATGACCGTCTGGCGCACACCGCCGCCGTAGAAGAGGCCCCCTTCGGTCGCCAGCAGGCCCGCCCCGATGGTGCCCCAGAGACCCGCGACGAGGTGGACACCCACGACGTCGAGGGAGTCGTCGTAGCCGAAGCGGTACTTCAGGCCGACGGCCAGCGCCGCCAGACCGCCGGCGACGGCGCCGAGGACCAGCGAGCCGACGGGCGAGAGCGACCCGCAGGCCGGGGTGATGGCCACGAGGCCGGCGACGATGCCGGAGGCCGCGCCGATCGAGGTGGCGTGCCCGTCGCGGATCTTCTCCACGAGGAGCCAGCCGAGGATGGCCGCGGCGGTCGCTGCGGTGGTGTTGACCCAGACGAGGCTGGCGACGCCGTCGGCAGCCAGCTCCGAGCCGGCGTTGAAGCCGAACCAGCCGAACCACAGCAGGCCGGCACCGATCATGACCAGCGGGACGTTGTGCGGGCGCATCGCCGTCGTGCCGAAGCCGAGCCGGGTGCCGACGACCAGTGCCAGGACCAGACCCGCCATCCCGGCGTTGATGTGGACGACGGTGCCACCGGCGAAGTCGATGGGCGCGACCGTGGCCGCACCATCGGTCGTGCCGAAGAGCCAGGCGGCCACTCCCTTCTCCGCACCGGACAGCAGGCCACCCCCCCAGACCATGTGGGCGATCGGGAAGTAGACGAGCGTCAGCCAGACCGGGACGAAGACCATCCAGGTGGAGAACTTCACCCGGTCGGCGATCGCGCCGCTGATGAGGGCGACCGTGATGATCGCGAAGGTCAGCTGGAAGCCGGCGAAGAGGACCTCGGGGATGTAGACATCGGCGCCGAAGACGTCGATGACAGGCATCCCGTCGGCGCCGACCGTCTTCGTGACGCCGTCGACCGTGCTGGCGACGCCCCTCAGCCCGAAGTTGTCGAAGGGGTTGGCGAGGATGCCACCGATGTCGGATCCCCCGAAGGACATCGAGTAGCCCCACAGGACGTAGACGACGCCGGCGGCACCCATGGCACCGAAGCTCATCATCATCATGTTGAGGACGGACTTGGCGCGCGTCATGCCGCCGTAGAAGAGGGCGAGGCCAGGAGTCATCAGCAGCACGAGTGCCGCGCAGATGATCATGAAGGCTGTCGCCGACGTGTCGATCGCAGGAGTCGCCGCGAGGGGCGCGAAGGTTGGGCTCATGCACCGAAGACTCCGCCGGTCCCGTTTCGGTTCGTGTCGCCGCATGTGACGTCCGTGTTTCGTCACGGGCCGCGGCGTTAATGCTGTGTGACATGACGCCGGACTTCGCCGAACCTGCGGGGTGGCATACGGTGAGATCGCAGATCACGACATGTCCGGGGGGATGCAGCGCGCGCTCGCCGGTAGACAATCAGGGAGAACCATGAGCATGCCGCCCCTCGGCCCCGGACAGCCGAGCCCCCACCAGCCAGGCCAGCAGCCGTACGGGCAGCAGCCCTATGGGCAGCAGCAGCCCCACGGCCAGCAGCCATACGGGCAACAGCCATATGGCCAGCCGGGTGGCCCCGCCTACGGCGCGCCCGGTGGCGCTCCCCCGGCCAAGGGTGGCGTCCCGGTCTGGGCCTGGATCGTCGGCGGGATCGCCCTCCTCCTCGTCTTCTGCCTCTGTGGCGGGATCGGCCTCTACGCGCTCGCCGACGACGAGACGACGAGCGCCTCCTCGTCGCAGACGGACCCGAGCACCGACCCCACGTCGTCCTCGACGGACCCATACACCCCCAGCTCGACCTCGAGCTCGACGGATCCCTACACCTCGAGCTCGACGACGACCTCGTGGTCCTCGCAGCCCACCTCCAGCGTGCCGCCCACCCCGGCCGGCTCCACGGCCAACACCAACACCTCCGTGAAGCTCCCCGCCGACGAGGTGGAGGCGCAGGTCGCCAAGGGCATGAAGGCCTACGGCCACACGAAGTCCGACATCGACTGCCCCACGAGCCTGGTGCTCGTCGAGGGTCGCAACATTCGCTGCACCGCTCCGGTGCCCGGCGACTCGACCAAGACCTCGAAGGTGACGGTCGAGGTCGCGTGGGCCGCCAATGTCGGCAGTGACACCCGCTACTACCTCACCTTCCGCCAGCCGCTGAGCTGAGGCGTCACCGCAGGTGGCACGACGAAGGCCTCCGGGACGAAGGGAGCCAGGTCGTCCGGTCCCTCGCCCAGGCCGACGAGCTTGACCGGGACCCCCAGCTGACGCTGCACGGCGACGACGATGCCGCCCTTGGCCGTCCCGTCGAGCTTGGTGAGGACGACGCCGGTGACATTGACCGCCTCGGCGAAGACCTTGGCCTGGGCCAGGCCGTTTTGTCCCGTCGTCGCGTCGAGCACGAGCAGGACCTCGTCGATCGGCGTCTGCTTCTCGATGACCCGCTTGACCTTGGCCAGCTCGTCCATGAGGCCGACCTTGTTGTGCAGACGACCGGCAGTGTCGATGATCACCACGTCGACCTCGGCGTCCGCGGCGGCCTTGACCGCGTCGAAGGCCACGGCTGCCGGGTCGGCGCCCTCACGGTCGCTGCGCACAGTGGGGACGCCGACACGGGCGCCCCAGGTCTCGAGCTGGTCCGCAGCAGCGGCGCGGAAGGTGTCGGCCGCGCCGAGCAGCACGTCCCGGTCGTTGGCGACGAGCACCCTGGCCAGCTTGCCGACGGTCGTCGTCTTGCCGGTGCCGTTGACTCCGACGACGAGGATGCAGGCGGGCCGGTCCCCGACGCGCGATGCGGCCAGGCCCCGGTCCAGGCTGGGATCGACGAGTGCGAGCAGGTCGGAGTAGAGCCAGTCCTTGGCCACCTCGGGGTCCGTGGTGCCGTCCACCGATACGTGCTCACGCAGGGAGTCCACGAGCTCGGTCGTCGGCTCCATCCCGAGGTCGGCGATGAGCAGGGTGTCCTCGACCTCCTCCCAGTCCTCCTCGGTGAGCTTGCCCTGGGAGAGCAGGGCGAGCAGGCCCTTGCCGATCGCGCCGTTGGAGCGGGCCAGCCGCGAGCGCAGGGCTCGCATCCGGTCACGGGTGGGCGCCGGGGTGTCGATCTGCTGCTCGGGCTGGGCCTCGAGCTCAGGCTCGACCTCGGACTCGACCTCGGCTTCGGCCTCGGCCTCCGTGGGGCTCTCGGCGACCGGCGGGAGCGTCCGGGCCCGCTCGGCGCCCTCGTCGGAGGCCGGCGGGACGAAGTCCTCGTCCGTCGCGTCGATCGTCGGCTCGGCCGGAGTGCTCTCGTCCTGAGCGACCGGATCGGTGGTCGCCTCGGTCTCGGGCTGCGCGACCGGCGGCTGCTCCCCCTTCGCCTCCTCCGGTGGAGCCTGGGGCTGCGCGTGCTCGCTGGGGCGGTCGAGCACGATCGTCCCGCTGCGGTGGTCGGTCGAGCCCTTGGGCCGCTCGGGGGGACGGTGCTCGGGCGGGAGCTCCTTGGTCTTGCCGCCTCCGCCGCGCAGCAGGCCCGCCGCCAGTCCCCCGAGGAGGAGCAGCAGGCCGACGGCTACGGCGATGTACTCGGTCAGTGTGTCGATACCCATCACGGGCCCCATCTTGGCAGGGTCGCCCGACAGCGACGAACCGCCGCGGTCGACACCCTCCCCCAAGCCTGCGGCTCCACACGAGCCGAGTCGCCCCCTTCTCCGCCTAGGGAAGAACCCGACCACCCCGCTCGCCGCCCCCGCACCCCGGGGACGAAGGGGGCCTGTCGCTGTCAGGCGCGAAGGGTGGGGACCGGCACGTCG
>JAKDKQ010000477.1 GCA_030453295.1 Janibacter sp. | reverse complement strand
CTGCAGCGACCGCTGCAAAGAAAGATGACCTTGGCCACTAGGAAGAAACAGGCACTCCTCCCGGGTTCTGGATGGGGTCGGGTCTGCCGTGCCTCGGCGGCGGGGAGCTCGCCAGCGGTGGGCGGGTTTCCGAGGCGCAGCTCTAGCTCCTGGTCGGGATGGGCCGCGACCCGATCACCGGTGAGGCGTTGGGTGAGGCGTACCGGCAGTATGCGAGCATGCAGGAACGCGTCGATAAGCGCGTCGCCGACCTCGACCTGGAACTCGGGCCGGTCTCTCGTGCCGACCAGGTCGAGGCCATCGAGGCGGAGGAGGCCGAGCGCGGCACGCGTCGTGCGGTCGCCGGTTACGATCTGACGTTCTCGGTACCGAAGTCGCTGTCGGCGCTGTGGGGTGTTGCGGATGCGGGCACGCAATCGCTGATCGCGGATGCGCATCATCAGGCGGTTGCGCAGGTGGTTGCGTTTCTCGAACGAGAGGTTGCGACCACCCGTGTCGGCACTGCCGGATCTGAGGGCGCGGTCGCCTTCGCCGATGTCGCCGGCGTTCTGGCGACGGCGTTCGATCACTACGACTCGCGCAGCGGTGATCCGCAATTGCACACGCACGTCGTTGTGAGCAACAAGGTGCTGACGGTGCAGGATCAGAGGTGGCGGACGCTGGCCGGCCGGCCGGCCCATGCCTCGGTCGTTGCGCTGTCCGAGCTGTACAACGCGACGTTGGCGGACCGGATCACCGGGACGTTCGGTATCGAGTGGGAGGCCAGGGAGCGGGGCCGGGACCGCAACCCGGCGTGGGAACTCGCCCCGGTGCCCGAAGAGCTGGTGGCGGAGTTCTCCTCGCGGACCCGGCAGATCGAACAGGAGAAGACCCGCCGCGGCCTCAAATGGGGCGTGCCCGCGATGCTGCTCACCGCGCCCTACCTCCTGGCCATCAAGATCCTCACGGTTTTCATCGCGCAGGCCGGCCCTGGATGGGGCTGGCTCCACCTCGTCGTGCTGCTGTGCGCGTACAACACCTGGAAGATGTTCTGTCTCGGACCCATCAGCCTCATCCACCTTGCCCGAGCCCGCCTGCACGAGCACGCAGAGCACCGCAAGGCAGCCCGAGCGGCACAGGTCGAGCACGAGCCAGTCCCCGTGATGGCGGGAACACCATCATGACCGCAGTGACCTATCGCCGCAGCGCGACCCAGAACCCGAGCTGGCTGGAAAGCCAGGAAGCCGAGTGCCGCACGTACGCCCGCGAGCACGGCTTGACGATCACCGACGCCTTCACGGACATCGGCCGCACCGGCGACGGACTCGCCGACCTACTCGGAGCCGCGGAGCGTGGCGGCGTTGACGCGGTGATCGTCACCGACCTCGCCCGACTCGGCACGAAGATCACCGACCACCTCACCACGGTGCAGCGACTCCACGGTGCCGGGGTCGAGATCCATGTCGCGAAGGAAGAAGAGCGTCGACGCACACGGTGCGCTCCTTACCGGAGTGATGCACGCATACGCTGAGGTCAACGGGCCACTCTACGATTCGCTCCTTGATGACCCTCTCCAGGACCGGCCCGTTCTCGCGCCGCTGGAAGGCCCGCTCTCGCACGTTGAGAGCGGGCTTGCCGCTCCCTACCGCGCTTGACCGCTTGGACTTCGCGGCACGACACCAGGAGGCATCGTCACGCCCTGGTCGTCTCTCTACCGTAGGATTGCAGCCATGTGATGCTCGACGAGGAGGGGGCTGTGTGTCGACCACGGACGCGATCGATGTGCGCGACTTGCAGCTGCCGCAGGAGAGTAGCGCACTCAGCGCTCAGCGAGCGGAGCATGGACCTCGTCTAGTGTCCTGCGCCGGTAGTTCGTTGCATTAGTCGTGAGAGAGATTCCAGTATC
>JAKDKQ010000476.1 GCA_030453295.1 Janibacter sp. | reverse complement strand
CGAAGGGGGTGGGAGCCGCCTTGTCGACGTACTCGGGACGGGCGATCCGACCGGGGACCTCGCGTCTCGGCGAGACCACGCCGGGTGTCACGGTTGCGGCGGAGGCGAGCATGCTGTGGAGTCTAGGCAACAGCAGCGTGAACGAGCGCTCGGGTCAGCGGATCTCCGGTCCGTGAGGAAGGACGGCACACGATGGCGTACTGGTACAACGTCGACACCAAGCAGGTCGAGAGCGACGACAACCGCTCGCAGAACGCGGAGGTCATGGGTCCCTACGAGACCGAGGCGGAGGCGGCCGCCGCCCTGGCGACCGCCCGCGCCAACACCGAGGCGTGGGACGAGCAGGACCGCAAGGACCGCGAGTGGGAGAGCGGCGACGCCGGAGCCTGAGCCGGCTCAGCGCGGCCGGTGCAGCGTGAGCGCCCAGCTCCCGTCGCCCGGCCAGGGCGCCCCGTCCCACGAGGAGTGACGGGTCACGAGGGACAGGCGGGCGGCGAAGGCCGCCCGCTCGAACTCCTCCGGGCTCACGGCGGCCGCGCCCTGCGGCTGGTGCCCGGGCAGGGCCCAGCCGCACACGAGGAGCCCGTCGGCGCTCAGGTGTGCTCGCATGCGACGCAGGACGTCGACGAGGGTGCCGTCGGCGAGGAAGGGCACGACATTGCCCGCGAGGGCCACGATGTCGAAGGTCTGCGCGGTGAGCGAGAGCGTGGACAGGTCGGCGTGGACGAAGCGGGTGACGTCATCACGCTGCCGGGCGACCTCGATCATCGCGGCGTCCGCGTCCACGCCGACGACGTCGTGGCCCAGCCGGGTGAGGGTCGTCGCCACCCGGCCGGTGCCGCACCCCGCGTCGAGGATCCGCGCCGGCGCCTCGCGCAGGCCGTGGAGGAAGCGGGCCTCGCCGTCGAGGTCCGTGCCCTGACGGGCGAGCTCGTCGAAGCGACGCTGGTAGGCGTGTGCGGCGTCGATGCCGCCGGACACCTCGGACCAGCGGGTGCGGATCTGCGGCAGCTCGTCGGGCACCGTCGTCAGCTCTCGAAGGAGTGCTCGGCCGCGGGGAAGCTGCCCGAGGCGACGTCGGCGGCGTAGGCCCGGGCAGCGTCACCGAGGACGGTGCTCAGGTCGGCGTACCGCTTGACGAACCGCGGCGCCTTGCCCGTGCGCAGCCCGGCCATGTCCTGCCAGACGAGGACCTGCGCGTCGCAGTCCGGCCCGGCGCCGATGCCGACGGTGGGGATGCGCAGCTCTCGGGTCACGGCGGCGGCGGCGGGAGCCGGGACCATCTCCATGACGACGGCGAAGGCGCCGGCCTCCTGGACGGCCCGAGCGTCCTCGAGGAGCTTCGCCTCCGCGTCACCGCGCCCTTGGACGCGATAGCCGCCGAGCGTGTGCTCGCTCTGAGGGGTGAAACCGATGTGCGCCATGACGGGGATGCCACCCTGCGTCATCCGCTCGATGGCGGGTGCCATCTCGACACCGCCCTCGAGCTTGACCGCGTGCGCCAGGCCTTCCTTCATCAGCCGGGCCGCTGACATGTAGGCCTGCTCGGGCGAGGCCTGATAGGTGCCGAAGGGGAGGTCCGCCACGACGAGCGCGCTGGCCGCCGCACCGGCCACGGCGCGCGTCAGCGGGATCATCTCCTCGAGGGTGACCGGCACCGTCGTCTCGTACCCGTAGACGTTGTTGCCGGCGGAGTCGCCGACGAGCAGCACGGGGATGCCTGCACCGTCGAAGACCTGCGCGGCGTACATGTCGTAGGCGGTGAGCATCGCCCAGCGCTCGCCGCGCTCCTTCATCGCCTGCAGGTGGTGGATCCGGATCCTCTTCGGTGCCGTCGCGAGCGGCGCCGAGCCGCTGCCGTACGGCGCGGTGGTCTCGGGGGCTGGGC
>JAKDKQ010000475.1 GCA_030453295.1 Janibacter sp. | reverse complement strand
CCCCCTTCGCCATCGGCCACGACGCCGGGCACCGTGCCGAGGCTGCTCACCTCGCCGTCCCGGATCCGCACGACCTCGCCGCGGTCGCGCAGGGTGACCAGTGCGTCCCCGTCGGGGAGGAAGGCAAGGTCCCACGGCACGTCGAGGTCGCCGACGACCTCGGTGACGTCCAGCTCGGTGGTGGTCGCCGTGGCGGAGGACGACGAAGGGGGCGGGCTGCCGTCCCCGTCCGCGCTGCAGGCGACGAGCGCAGCCGGTAGGGCCATGCCGAGGACCATCCGGACTGCAGCGTGCCGCGCCATGCACAGACGCTATCGAAGGGTGGCGCCGACGTGTGTCTCAGGCCACACTCATGTCATGACGACGTCAGCAGAGGACCGGACCCTCATCCTGCTGCGGCACGCGGAGCCCGAGCCGGGCCGTGCCGGTCAGGACGACCGTGAGCGACCACTGAGCGATGCTGGCCGCGAGCATGCTCTGGACGTCGGTCGCTGGCTGCGCGAGCAGGGGCTTGGTTGCGACGAGGTCATGTGCTCGCCGGCGCTGCGCACGAGGGAGACGATGCAGGAGGTGGCCGCCGCAGGGTGCTCCGAGGCCGAGGTGCAGATCGAGCACCGGCTCTACAACGCCGACGCCGACGCGGTGCTGTCCGTGATCAGGGAGTCCGACGACGACGCCAATGTCGTGCTCGTCATCGGTCACGCGCCCGGCCTGCCCGCGACGGCCAGCCTGCTCGCTGACGGGGAGGGCGACGACGACGCGCACGAGCGGCTGAGCAACGGCTTCCCACCGGGTGCGGCCGCGGTGCTGCGCTTCTCCGGTCACTGGCATGACCTCGCCTTCGGTGCGGCCGTGCTCGATCAGTACCGGGCGCCAGTCGGTGAGTCCTGGGTCGGTCAGTCCTGGGTGGGGCTGCCCAGGTCGAGCACGTAGTGCCTGAAGGAGGAGACGACGTCCATGCCGACGTGCTCGTAGAGGCCGAGGGCGCCGGTGCGCGAGTCGGTCGACAGGCCGGAGCGTGCAAACCCGCGTCTGCGTCCCTCGGCGAAGGAGTCGGCGAGCAGGGCCCGGGCCAGCCCGAGACCCCGTCGATCCGCGGCGACTGCGAGCTCGTCGACCCACAGCATCCCGTCGTCGCTGCCGATGATCATCGCGGCACCGACGACCGCGCCCTGCGGCTCGCGCACGACGCGGCAGCGCCAGGACGCTGACTCCGCGCCTTCGAGGAAGTCGGCGGACCACTCCTCGTAGCTCGTCGGGGCGCGTCCCGGCCACTCACCGAAGGCGTCCTCGATCACGCGGTACACGGCGTGCATCTCGCCGGCACCGCCCTCGCCCAGCGTGTACCCGTGGGGGAGCGGCTGCCCGACCAGGTGTCGCTGCGCCGGCAGCTCGAGCACCCACGCGTCGTACTCGGCGCGCCCGCCGGCGGCGACGAGGAAGGTCTCGGCCGGACTCCCGACCGGGACCGTCTGCGAGACCTCGACCGCACCGAGGCCGGGGGCGCTCGCGCGGGCCCACTCCAGCAGTGTGCGGCCAACGCCTCGGCCCCGCCACGCAGCCGAGACGACAGCATCCAGACGTCCGTGGCGCCCGATGACGACGTACCCGACGAGCCGGTCGCCGTCGAGGACCCCGAGGGAGCGGCTGGCGAGGTCGGCACCCGGCGTGCGCCAGCTGCGCTGGACGTCGACGAGCTCGGTCATCGGCTCCGGCAGGCTCGCGGCCTCGTCCGCGCGGGCGAGGTCGACGACCGCCTCCGCGTCCGAGACGTCGAGCGGCCGGACGGTGAGCGGGACACCGTCAGGCAGGGCGCAGGGGGTGGTCACGTCGCTCATCGGGCCAGCCTGCTCCCTTCGACCGCTCTCGTCACGCGAATATCCGTCCC
>JAKDKQ010000474.1 GCA_030453295.1 Janibacter sp. | reverse complement strand
CGTCCTCGACGGACGATGGGGTGCGATCAGGCAAGAGCTGCGTGCCGACGCACGCTTCCCCGTCGCTGTGCCCGACCTACGACTGGGACTGGACGAGCACCGTCAGCGCACCCTGGAGCTCGTCACCGCGTTGAGCACGACGGAGCTGGTGCGCGCCACCCTCCCGGAGTCCGTCGGCGGCACCGGCGACGTCGGCGCCTCGGTCACCGGTCTCGAGATGACCGGGCACGGTGACCTGTCGGTGTTCGTCAAGGCCGGAGTGCAGTTCGGGCTCTTCGGTGGCGCGATCGCCAACCTCGGCACCGAGCAGCACCACGAGCGCTACCTGCCGGGCATGGCGGACCTGTCCATCCCCGGGTGCTTCGCGATGACCGAGACGGGTCACGGCTCCGACGTGCAGTCCATCCTCACCACCGCCACCCACGACCCCGAGACGGACGAGCTGGTGATCCACTCGCCTTCGCCCGCTGCTCGCAAGGACTACATCGGAGGCGCTGCCAGGGACGGCCGGCTGGCCGCCGTCTTTGCCCAGCTCGTCGTCAGCGGTGAGAGCCACGGCGTGCACTGCGTGCTGGTGCCGATCCGTGATGAGGCGGGTCAGGCGATGCCCGGGGTCACCATCGGTGACTGCGGCTCCAAGATGGGACTGCTGGGCGTCGACAACGGCCGGCTGATGTTCGACCAGGTCCGGGTACCGCGCGCCAACCTGCTCAACAAGTACGGCGACATCGACGACGAGGGCCGCTACTCCTCCCCCATCGAGAACATCAACCGGCGCTTCTTCACCATGCTCGGCACCCTCGTCCGCGGACGGGTCACGGTCGCTGCCGGCGCAGGGGCCGCAGCCCGCAGCGCCCTGACGATCGCCGTCCGCTACGGCCTGCAGCGCACGCAGTTCCACTACCCCGACGGTGAGCACGAGGTCGTGGTCCTGGACTACCGCGCGCACCAGCGCAAGCTGCTCCCGCGCCTGGCAAAGTCCTACGCGCTCGCCCTCGCGCAAAACGCATTGGTGGAAAAGATGGCTGCCATCAACACCGGGGAGATCACCGACGAGTCCGCACAGCGCGAGCTCGAGGCGCGGGCCGCCGGGCTCAAGGCGATCACGACCGAGCACGCGACCGACACCATCCAGGTCTGCCGCGAGGCCTGTGGTGGAGCCGGCTACATGACGCTCAACCGGTTCACCGACCTCAAGGCGGACACCGACGTCTTCGCCACCTTCGAGGGTGACAACACGGTGCTCCTGCAACTCGTGGCCAAGGGCATGCTCACCGACTACAAGAGCGACTTCCAGGAGCTCGACACCCGGGGGGCCATCCTCTTCGGCGCCCGTCAGGTGACGACCTCAGTCATCGAGCGCACCATCGGTGGCTCGCTCATCCAGCGCCTGGTCTCCGGCGCCCCGGGCAAGGACGGGGACGACGCCCTGCTCGAGCGAGGGAGTCAGCTCGCCTTCTTCGAGGACCGCGAGTCGCACCTCACCGAGACCCTCGCCATGCGCCTGCGCAAGGCGGGCGACGAGGACGCCGACGCCTTCAAGGTCTTCAACGAGGCGCAGGACCACCTGCTCGAGGCGGCCCGCGCCCACGTGGACCGGGTCACGCTCGAGGCCTTCGTCACCGCCATCGACGAGGCACCTCAAGGTCCTGGCCGCGACCTGCTCGACGTGGTCTGCGACCTCTTCGTCTTCAGCACCGTCGAGGCCAACCGGGCGTGGTTCATCGAGCACGGCCGACTCAGCGCCAACCAGTCCAAGGGAGTCGTCGCGCGGGTCAACCAGCTGTGCGGCGAGCTGCGTCCGCACGCGGCCACCCTCGTCAATGGCTTCGGCATCCCCGACGCGTGGTTGACCACCGAGATGATGGCGGACCTCGCCGAGTTCTGAGGG
>JAKDKQ010000473.1 GCA_030453295.1 Janibacter sp. | reverse complement strand
CATCGACCTCGCGCAGATCACGGGCACCGGCATCGGTGGCCGCATCCGCAAGCAGGACGTCCTCGAGGCAGCCAAGGCCAAGAACCAGCCGCAGGAGTCCGCCCCGGCGGCCGCGCCTGCTGCCGCTCCGGCTGCCGCTGCCCCGTCGCCCGTCCCCGCAGGATTCGAGTCCAATGTCCCGAAGTCCAAGCGTGGCACCCGGGAGAAGATGTCTCGCCTGCGCAAGGTCATCGCCGAGCGCATGGTCGAGTCGCTGCAGGTCAGCGCCCAGCTGACCACGGTCGTCGAGGTCGACATGACCAAGGTGTCTCGCGTGCGCGACGCGGCCAAGGCCGAGTTCGTCAGCCGCGAGGGGACCAAGCTGTCCTTCCTCCCCTTCATCGCCCTGGCCACGGCCGAGGCGCTCAAGGAGCACCCGGGCGTCAATGCCAGCGTCGAGGGTGAGGAGATCGTCTACCACGGTCAGGAAAACCTCTCCATCGCCGTGGACACGGAGAAGGGGCTCTTCACCCCGGTCGTCAAGAACGCCGGTGACCTCAACGTCGCCGGTCTCGCCCGCGCCATCGCGGACGTCGCCGACCGCACCCGCAACAACAAGATCACGCCGGACGACCTGTCCGGTGGGACCTTCACCATCACCAACACCGGCAGCCGGGGTGCGCTCTTCGACACCCCGATCCTCAACCAGCCGCAGGTCGCGATGCTCGGGACCGGTGCCATCGTGCGCCGCCCCGTGGTCATCACGACCGAGGACGGTGGGGAGACGCTGGCGATCCGGTCGATGATGTACCTGGCCCTCAGCTACGACCACCGTGTGGTGGACGGCGCGGACGCGGCCCGGTTCCTCGGGACGATCAAGGCTCGCCTCGAAGAAGGCCGTTTCGAGGCCTGACATGACCGCACGCCGACAGCGCGTCGCCATCACCGGAGCTTCCGGACTGATTGGCGGCGCGCTGTCGTCGTCCCTGCGCGCAGCAGGTCATGACGTCGTCCACCTCGTGCGGCGTGAGCCCACTGCCGACCATGAGCGGCAGTGGGATCCGGAGGCTCAGCAGCTGTCGCCCGATGTCCTGGCGGACGTCGACACCGTGGTGCACCTCGCCGGCGCCGGAGTCGGTGACCACCGCTGGACGCCCGAGTACAAGGCACTCATCCACTCCTCGCGCGTCGACGGCACCGGCCTGGTGGCACGCTCGATCGCCGACGGCGTGGGACCCACCCGCCTGGTCACCGCCTCCGCGATCGGCATCTACGGGGACCGCGGCGACGAGGTGCTCACCGAGTCCTCCGCGGAGGCGGTCACCTTCCTCGCCACCGTCGTGCGCGACTGGGAGGCCGCGACGACCCCGGCCAAGGACGTGGGCGTGCCCGTCGCCCATGCCCGCACGGGGATCGTGCTGTCGACGCGCGGCGGTGCCCTCACCCCGATGCTGCGTCTGGGCCGGCTCGGCCTCGGCGGGCCCCTCGGCTCGGGGCGTCAGTGGATGCCGTGGATCACGCTGCACGACGCCGTCGCCGCGTACACCCGCCTCATCGAGGACTCCTCGATCACGGGACCGGTCAACCTCACCGCTCCTCACCCGGTCCGTCAGCGCGAGCTGGCTCGCGGGCTCGGCCGGGCGCTGCACCGTCCCGCCGTCCTGCCCGCGCCACGGGCAGCCATGCGACTCGTGCTCGGCGAGTTTGCTGACGAGGTGCTCGCCTCGGCCCGGGTGCTCCCCCAGCGGTTGCTCGACGAAGGCTTCGAGCATGCCCACCCCCGTCTCGACGACGCGCTCGCCCACCTCCTCGCACGACCTTAAGGAGATGCGGCCCCAGGTGCGCACGACCTTAAGGAGATGCGGCCCCAGGTGCGCACGACCTTAAGGAGATGCGGCCCCAGGTGCGCACGACCTTAAG
>JAKDKQ010000472.1 GCA_030453295.1 Janibacter sp. | reverse complement strand
GACGCTGGCCGGCCCGCACGCCGGCGTCACCGCTGGCGCCGTCGTCATCGTCGCCACGCTCCTCGGGCGGCCCATCGGCTCGATGGTCTTCGGGCGGATCTCCGACCGGGTCGGTCGTACCCGCACGACCCGGTTCGCCATCGCCGGCACGGCCGTGTGCAGCCTGGCGATCGCGGCCGTGCCCACGCACGAGAGCATCGGAGCCGCAGCGATCGCCGCCGTGGTCCTCCTGCGCTTCGTCGGAGGCATCTTCCTCGCCGGCGAGTACACCTCGGCCATCCCCCTCGCGATGGAGTGGTCGGCACCTCGCCGCCGCGGGTTGGTCTCCGGGCTCATCATGTCGATGGCCCCGTGGGCCCAGTCGAGCATCGCCTTCGCCACGGCCGGGCTGGTCGCCCTCCTCGGCCCGCAGGCCTACGCCGAGTGGGGGTGGCGACTGGCCTTCGTCGCCGGCGGCCTGGCCAGCCTGGCGCTGCTGCGCTACTACTCCACGCGGGTGGCTGATGCGCCGCACGTGGCGCGGCAGCACGACCAGCACGAAGGGAGCGCTCCGGCCTCCCTGGGCCTGCGCGCCGTGCTCGGTGGGGCCCATGCCGGGGCCTTCTGGCAGATGTTCGGGTTGATGAGCGGCCTGTGGCTGATGACCAACATGGTGGTCATCCTCGCGACGGGCCGATTGTCGGCCGACCACGACCTCGCCGGCAGCGAGGTCGCCGTCATCATGGGTGTCGCCGCCATCGCCCAGGCCGTCGTCATGTCGGGGACCGGTCACTGGTCGAGCCTGCTCGGTCGCCGGCGCTTCTTCATCGGCTGGGGAGTGGCGGCTGCGCTCCTCGCGCCCGCCCTGTGGCTCGCCACGATGACTGCTGGTGTGCTCCCCTTCGTCGTCGGGATCGCGCTGCTGCAGGTCATCACGGTGTGCGGGTATGGGCCGGTCGGTGCCTACCTGTGCGAGCGCTTCCCCGCCCACGTGCGGGCGACCGGATACGGCACCGCGTACTCGCTGTCCATCGTCGGTCCTGCCCTGTGGCCCTGGTGGCTGCCGGCGCTCGAGCCGGTCCTCGGGCACGACGGGTCCGTGGTGGTCGTCCTCGCACTGGGCGGCCTGCTCGTCGCGGGATGCGGTGCGCTCGGACCGAGGCTGGACCCTGCTGACCTGGACCGCGACGTGGAGAGCGTGTCCCGGCAGCTGCCCGACCCGGTGGCGAGTCGATGAGGACGCTGCGAGCCGACATCGCCGAGGCCATCGCGGCCGTGCGCACCCGGGCGCCGCTCGTGCACGGGGCAACCGGGTCCGTCACCCGAGCGCTGGTCGCCGACGGCCTGCTGGCCGCCGGCGCCCGACCGATGCTCACAGAGAGCGAGCAAGAGGCGCCGGTCCTCGTGACCGTCGCCGACGCCCTGCTGGTCAACCTCGGGTCGCTCGGCTCGGACGGGATGGCGGGCATGGTCCCCACCGCGCGCGTGGCCTCGGACCGGGGGCTGCCGTGGGTCCTCGACCCGACGGCCATCGGGCTGGCACCGGTGCGCACCCGGATGGCGCGCGAGCTGCTCGAGATGGCACCGACGGCGGTGCGCGGCAACGCCTCCGAGGTCCTCACCCTGACGGGGGCGGCACGGGGAGGTCGCGGGGCCGACAGCACGGCCACCCCTGACGCCGCGGCGGCAGCCGCCCGGGAGATCGCCACCCGGCACGGGTGCGTCGTCGCGGTCTCCGGGCCGGTCGACGTCATCACCGATGGCGAGCGCACCGTGCGGGTCGACTCAGGCTCTCCGACGCTGACCCGGGTCACCGGGACCGGCTGCCTGCTCGGGGCGCTGACGGCTGCCCACCTGGCGGTGGCACCTCCCTTCGTCGCGGTCGTCGCGGCCACCGCGCTGCTCACCGTGGCGTCCGAGCGGATCGG
>JAKDKQ010000471.1 GCA_030453295.1 Janibacter sp. | reverse complement strand
GGGGACGATGAGCGATGCCGTGCGCCACGCGCGGGAAGGCGACTTCACCCAAGGAGTCGCCTTCGGGATCCTCGAGTGGCGGCAGATCCGGCTGACGCCCTCTCTGCGTGGATGGGCTCGCTGGCAGATGGCCGCCGGAGCGGTCAAGGCGCTCGCGATGATCTCAGCGCCTGCGGGGCTGCTGCTCCCGCTGGGTGGAGACGACTTCGGCAGTCGGATGTCGGGCGAGGGCTTCCACGGCGATGGTCTCGCGACGGGTGTGCACTTGACCTTCTGGTTCGCGGTGATCGGTCAGGCATGGGTGCTCCTCGACTGGTGGCGTCGGGGGCGCGAGCGCAGCGGGGCGGCGATCGCGTGCGCCGTCCTGGCCGTGCTGTCGGCGATGGTGGCGCCGTGGTGGTTCGCGCTGGGCATGTCCGCCCACGCGGCGCAGGGGATCATCGCGCCGATCATCGTCACCGGGCTGCTCTCCGTGGCCGTCCTCGTCGCCCATCTGGGTGCCTCGCGACCCACCGTGCCGGACCGCCGCGAGCTCGAGCTGGCCCAGCGGGTGCAGGCGCTGCCCGAGGCCGAGCAGCAGGCGATGCGCGAGGAGCGCGAGACCATCCTGACGATCCTGCAGGAGCGTGACCTGATCGACGCCGAGCGGGCCGACCAGGCCCGCGGCACGCCGCTCGGCGAGTGGTGGCGACTCGACACGGTGTGAGGATGTCGCCATGACGACATCTCCCTTCGCCCCGTCCTCCCGGTCGGCCGTCGCTCCCTTCGAGGTCATGGACGTCCTCGCGACCGTCGCCCGCATGCGCGCTGAGGGCCGGGACGTCATCTCGCTGTGCGCAGGGGAGCCCAGCCAGGGCGCTCCGAGCGCGGTCCACGCGGCTGCCGCCCGCATCCACACCGAGACCCGTCCGCTCGGGTACACCCCGGCGCTGGGGACCGCCCCCCTGCGCGCGGCGATCGCGGGTCATTACGCCCGCTGGTACGGCCTCGATCTCGACGCGTCCGAGGTGGCGGTGACGACGGGCAGCTCCGGAGGCTTCGTGCTCGCCTTCCTCGCGGCCTTCGACCACGGGGACCGCGTCGCGCTCGCCCGACCCGGCTACCCGGCCTACCGCAACATCCTCGCCGGGCTGGGCTGCGAGGTCGTCGACATCGCGACCGGCCCGGTCGAGCGCTACCAGCCGACCGTCGCCCAGCTCGAGGCCGCGCACGCGCAGGCGCCGCTCGCTGGCCTCGTCCTCGCCTCGCCAGCCAATCCGACGGGCACGATGGTCGATCGCGGTGAGCTCACCGCGATCGCGGCCTGGTGCAGCGCCCACGGCGTGCGGCTGGTGAGCGACGAGATCTACCACGGCGTCACCTATGCCGACCCGGACAGCCCCGACGCGAAGGGGGTCTGTGCCCGGGAGGTCGACGAGCACGCCATCGTCGTCTCCTCCTTCAGCAAGTACTGGGGGATGACCGGCTGGCGGCTGGGGTGGCTGCTCGTCCCGCAGGACCTGCGCGCGGCCGTCGACGCGCTCGCCGGCAACATCGCGCTGTGCCCGCCGGCCGGTGCGCAGGAGGCCGCTGTCGCTGCCTTCACCGAGGAGTCCTACGCCCAGGGTGAGGCGGCCCGGCTCGACTTCGCTCGGGCCCGCGAGGTGCTGCTCGAGCATGCCCCCGAGCTCGGCTGGGGCGCAGCGGCGCCCGCAGACGGCGCCTTCTACTACTGGGCCGATCTGGGCGACCAGCTCGCGGGCTTCGCCGATGCTCGGGAGTACGCGGCGGCGCTGCTCGAGGCGACCGGGGTGGCCGTGACACCGGGGGGCGACTTCGACCCCGTGGCCGGTTCGCGGTGCGTGCGGTTGTCCCTCGCCGCAGGGCCCGACGCGATCAAGGAGGCGCTCGATCGCATCATCGCGTGGCAGG
>JAKDKQ010000470.1 GCA_030453295.1 Janibacter sp. | reverse complement strand
TCGTGCGGGACGGGGCCCGCTAAATCGGGTGTCCACTCAACGAGGGTAGGGCCAGGCAGAGCCCCTTTCGGCTCAGATCGAGTACATCATCGGTGCCGTGTAGAGCATCTGCTTGGCGAGCTCACGCGCTGTCTCCAGCGGGGTGACGGTGCGGTTCATCTTCGCCCCGGCGATGCCGCCGTCGAGGAACACCATCAGCTGGTCGGCCAGGGTGCGCGAGGCGTAGCCGAACTTCTCCGTGAGCAGGTCCGCCATCGTGTCACGACACCAACGCCGGTGCTCGAGAGCGGCGGCGCGGATGCGGTGCTCGCTGTCGGTGTCCGGCCGCGGGTACTCGCTGGCGGCGTTCTGGAAGTGCGAGCCCCGGAAGTTCTCCCCCGGCTGCTCGGCGATGCACATGTCGAAGAAGGCGAGGATGCGGTCCTCCGGCTTCGGCCGGTCCTCGCACATCTTCTCCCAGCGCTCACGCCAGTCCTTGTCGAGCTCCTCGATGTAGGCCACCACGAGGTTGTCCTTGGAGCCGAACAGGGAGTAGAGACTGGCCTTGGCCACGTCCGCGTCACGCAGGATACGGTCGATGCCGATCACGCGGATGCCCTCGGTGGTGAACAGGTGCGTCGCGCTGCCCAGCAGGCGCTGACGCGGCCCCGGACGGTTGCGACGACGCGACGCCGCCGGCTTCGACTTCGACGTTCCCCCGGCCCTCGTCGTCTTCTTCGCCTTGGACGGGGACGCGTCACTGCCGTCGGTCGTCGTGGAACCGGTGCCGGCCATGTCGTCCCTCCATGAGTACGGATTCGTTCTGTCGGCGGGAAAAGACCCGCCGTTCCTGCAGTATTTTACACAAGGCGGTGCCGCCGCCGACACACTGTCGGCGACGGCACCGGTGCGTGCCCGACGCCCCGCTACTTGTGGTTGGGGCGCACGACCATCATCGGGCAGGGCGCGTACTGCAGCAGGGCCCGCGAGGTGGAACCCAGCAGCATGCCGCGGAATCCGCCACGACCGTGGGAGCCCAGGACGAGGAGCTGCGCGTCGTCCGAGTTCTCCTTCAGGACCTGGATCGGACGGTCGCGCTCCACGACCTCCTCGACGGTGACCTCGGGGTACTTCTCCCGCATCGGCGCCAACTCGTCCTGCAGGATCTTGCGCTCCTGGGCGGACATGGCGTCCAGCTGGCTCTGCACGGCCGCGAGGCCGACGAGGCTGGTCTGCACCTGCGCGTCCGCCCAGCTGTGGACCGCGCGCAGCGTCGCGCCGCGCGCGTCTGCCTCGCGGAAGGCGTAGTCGAGCGCCTTGCGGGAGATGTCGGAGCCGTCGACACCGACGACGACGGGGCCGTACTTGTTCTCGACGGTGACGTCGTTGTCCTTGCGCACGACCACGACCGGGCAGGCCGCGTGGGAGACGACCGCCGAGGAGACGGAGCCCAGCACCAGGCCGGACAGGCCGCCGAGGCCGCGGGAACCCATGACGACGATGTCGGCGTCCTCCGAGAGCTGGAGCAGCAGGTCGATCGGGGTCGCCTCGCCGATGTAGTAGCTGACCTCGATGTTCTCGTCGAAGCCCGTGACGATCTCGCGGGCGTCGTTGATCTTCTCCATCGCCTCGTCCTCGAGCTGGTCGTACAGCTCCTGAGGCGGGATCATCCCGTCGGCGTACATAAACTGGGGCATCGTGTAGGCCGTGACGAGCTTCAACGGTGCACTGCGCTTGGCCGCCGCATTCGCGGCCCAGGCGACGGCCGCGGCCCCTGCATCCGAGCCGTCCACGGCGACGACGATTTCATTGGTGGCCTTGGCGTCCGACATCTCGGAACCCCTTTCAGGTGGGTGACTTCCAACAACCCCCATTATCCCCGCACGTGAGGTTCACCGCAGAACACCTCCCATTCAGGGGTAGGTGCCCGGGG
>JAKDKQ010000469.1 GCA_030453295.1 Janibacter sp. | reverse complement strand
TCGCGTCGGGGACGTCGACGGAGCCGCAGAGGTCTACGCCGAGGGCGGTCCCTGACAGCCAACCGCCGAGCGAGCGCGCAGCACTGACGCCACCTGCTCCGGGGTGCGCGGCCAGCCGAGGGAGGCCGGATCGTGCCCGAGCCGGGCGAGCAGCTCCAGCGACCAGGGCGGGCGCAGCCGGGCGGACTCGACCAGCCCGAGATCCGATAGCGCATCCTCGACATCGCCCTGGTGGACGACCCCGTCGACGACCAGCGCGACCTCGTGCGCCCAGCGCCAGGCGAGGTCGACGTCGTGCGTCGAGAGCACGACGGTCGTGCCGTGGGCCTCCAGGGCCGCGACGGCGGCCAGCATCTCCTCGACGCCCGCCGGGTCGAGCCCGGCCGTTGGCTCGTCGAGCAGCAGGACCTCGGGATGCATCGCCAGCGCACCGGCCACCGCGACGCGCTTGCGCTGCCCGAAGGAGAGCCGATGCACCGGTCGATCGGCCAGCTGCGTCAACGACAGCACCGCAAGCGCCTCGTCGACCCGAGCGTCGACCTCGGCCTGCGACAGCCCGAGGTTGGTCGGGCCGTAGCCGATGTCAGCTCGCACGTCGGCGCTGAAGAGCTGATCATCAGGGTCCTGGGTGACCAGCTGCACCCGCTGCCGGTGCTCCGTGAGCCCGCGACGTGAGTGACGCAGCACCGCACCGCCGCTGACGACAGAGCCCTCCTTCGGCTGGTGCGCTCCGGAGAGCACCCGCAGCAAGGTCGTCTTGCCGGAGCCGTTGGCGCCGAGGATCGCGGTGCGTCGACCGATGCCGATCGTCACGCTGACGCAGTCGAGCACGCTCGGCGTGCCCGGGTAGCCGGCGTGGACGCCCCGCAGGGCCAGCGCCGTCACCGAGTCGTCCGGTGGGGTCCACGACCCGAGTCGGTGCGTCACGACAGCCCCACCCTCAGCGAGAGAGCGGCCAGCGAGAGCACGAGCAGCCCCGCCACGAGGACGAAGGGGGTCGACACGGCCCGGGCAGGGACGACCGGCACGGCACCGACTCCTCCGCGTCCGGCCAGCCCCTCGTCGAGGCGCTGTGCCCGGTCCCAGGCCTTGACGAGCACGGCGGCCGCGAGCAGTCCGACCGAGCGACGGGCGGTGCGACCACTCGCGTAACCGAGCCGCCCTGCCTGGGCATCGCGGATCGAGGACGCCGCGTCGAGGAGCGAAAAGATCATCCGATAGGTCACCGCCGCGATGTCGATCGCGACCTCGGGCACGCGTGCCCGCCGCAATCCAGCGAGCAGGTCGACCATCGGCGTGGTCGCCGCAAGCAGGACCGTCGCGCTGGTCGCCGCCAGAGCCCGGGCCGCGACGAGCGCAGCGCGGGAGACACTCCCTTCGTCCACCCCGAGCGGACCCCAGCTCACGAGGTCCCCGGGACCGAAGGTGATCGCGATGGTCACCGCCCCGATGACGATGAAGACGAGCGGGCCGAGCATTGCACCCAGCCACGTGCGTACGGGCACCCGTGCGGCGACCGCCAGGCCCACAGCACTCGACCCGACGAGACCCGCGACGACGAGCGAGGTCGTCGTCGCGGCGACAAGGAGCAGACCCACGCAGACGAGGGACTTTTCCACCGTCGAGCGCGACCTCCATGGAGAGGTCCACGCCGCATCGTCGAGGGAGATCCTCATGACCGGCTGTCGACGCTCTCCAGACGGGGTGCGCGACCGCGCAGGCGACCGAAGACATAGCCGAGCACCACGCCTCCCAGTCCGGCCTGCAGCGCGAAGAGACCGGACTCGATCTCACCACCGGCGGGCGGCATGAGCGGCTGGAACCACGGCTCGTGGCCGGCCTCCTCGAGCTGTGCGGTGGCGGCGGCGTCGGTACCGCCGAAGGCTTCCTCGTCGCCCGCTGCGGCGCGTCCTCCGAG
>JAKDKQ010000468.1 GCA_030453295.1 Janibacter sp. | reverse complement strand
GACAGGTCGGTCTCGAAGCCGCCGAGGGTCTTGCGGGAGAGGATGTGCAGCTTGACGCCGACGAGCGGCCCCTTCTTGGGGTCGGTCAGCTTGTGCGGCGGGTAGGCCCGCTTGGAGATCTTGTCGCCGATGTAGGAGCGCGCCACCCGCATCGCGGCGATCTGCGCGTCCTTGGAGTAGCCGTTGTCCAGCTGCATGTCGCGCTCGTCGACCTGCTTCTTGACGTGCGCGGCGTCGAGCTGCGGCTCGCCGTCCTCGACGAGGCCGTTCATCTTCGCCACGAGCTGCTCGACCGTGTCGGCCTGGACGAAGTCGGCCCCCTTGTCGAGGAAGGCCTGCATCGACGGCGTGACATCGGCCAGGGACCGCTTGCGGACGACGCCCGCGATCTCCTTGCCGGTGAGGTCCTGGTTCTGCTCCGAGCCGGACAGCGCGAACTCCTTGCCCGCGATCGACCGGTTGGTGATGAACCACGAGTGGTCGTGCCCGGTCGCGCGCAGGTGGGCGAGCGTCCCGAGGGTGTCGTAGCCGGGCAGCAGCGGCGCGGGCAGGCGGTTGCCCTCGGCGTCGAGCCACATCGAGCTCGGGCCGGGCAGGATCCGGATGCCGTGCTGGTCCCAGATCGGTGAGTGGTTCTTGATGCCCTCGACGTAGTGCCACATGCGGTCGCGGTTGATCAGGTTGCCGCCAGCGGCCTCGGTGATCGCGATCATCCGGCCGTCGACGTGGGCGGGGACGCCGGTGATCATGTGCTTGGGCGGGGTCCCGAGGCGCTCCGGCCAGTTCTGGCGGACCAGGTCGTGGTTGCCACCGATGCCACCCGAGGCGACGAGGACGACAGGCGCGCGCAGCTCGAAGCCGCCCACCGTGTCGCGGTTGGTCGCCACTCCCCGCTCAGCGGGGTCCTCCGCGAGCCGGGCGCCACGGACACCGGTGACGGCGCCCCCTTCGACGATGAGCTCGTCCACCCGGTGGCGGTGGGCATAGGTGATCAGGCCGCGCTCCTTGGCCTCCTCGACCCGCCGGACGAAGGGGGCGGCCACCCCGGGACCGGTGCCCCACGTGATGTGGAACCGGGGCACCGAGTTGCCGTGGCCGTGCGCCGACCCGTCGCCGCGCTCGGCCCACCCGACGATCGGGAACCAGCGCATGCCCTGCTGGTGCAACCACGAGCGCTTCTCGCCGCCGGCGAAGTCGAGGTAGGCCTGCGCCCACTGCCGCGGCCAGTGGTCCTCGACGCGGTCGAAGCCGGCGGTGTTCATCCAGTCGGCGTACGCGAGCTCGGCCGAGTCCTTGATGCCCAGACGTCGCTGCTCAGGGCTGTCGACGAAGAAGAGCCCACCGAAGGACCAGTGCGCCTGGCCCCCGAGGTTGGCCTCGCTCTCCTGGTCGACGACGAGCACCTTGCGGCCCGCATCAGCGAGCTCCGCTGCGGCGACGAGCCCGGCAAGGCCGTGGCCCACGACAATGGCGTCTGCATCCATGGGGGCGACTCTAGACCTCATTACTCGCGGGTAGCAATTGGGGTTCAGGTCCGCCTCCTTAGAGTGGGCACATGGGACGGATCGCTCGCCTGCGCCCGGTCGCCTTGGCTCTGCTCGTGGCCGCGGCCGTGCTCGCCGGCGGCCTCGTGACCGCCTCGCTGTGGCCGGTCACCGTCGAGACCGACTACTACGCCGCCGATGTGCGACTCGCGCCGAGCTGGGAGGAGCGCTCCCGCATCGGGACCGACACCGTCGTGGGCAGCGTGTCCGCGCAGTTCTCCGGCCTCGCGCCGGGCATCTCCGTCTCGCCACGCGTCAAGCCCGAGATCACCGAGCTCGTCGCCTCCGGCAATCTCGACGCGGCCTCCCTCGACGTGAGCCCGCAGGAGCGCTCCCGGGTGATCGGTGAGGCGGCGAAGGGGGTGGCCCTGCGTTTCGGCCTCGGC
>JAKDKQ010000467.1 GCA_030453295.1 Janibacter sp. | reverse complement strand
AGGAAGGCGACGGCGACGGCGAGCGAGACGAGCGAGGCGATGATGTCGGTCATCTCGACCGAGATCCATGTGGCGGAGATCCACTGGGTGAGGGCGAAGGTGATGCCGATGACGACGGCGGCCGGCCAGGTCTGGCGGACCCCCCTTCGCCCGTCGACCATGAAGACGAGGAGCAGCGGCACGAAGACGGCGATGACCGGGGCCTGGTGACCGACGTAGGCGCCGATCTCCTGGTAGGGGATCCCGGTGAGGTTGCCGGCGGTGATGATCGGGATGGCGATGGCGCCGAAGGCGACCGGGGCGGTGTTGGCGAGCAGCACGACCGTGGCGGCGCGAAGGGGGGCGAAGCCGACGGCCATGAGCATGACGCCGGTGATGGCCACCGGGGCGCCGAAGCCGGCGAGGGCCTCGAGGAGGGCGCCGAAGCAGAAGGCGATGATGATCGCCTGGATGCGCGGGTCGTCGGAGATCAGCCGGAAGGTCGCGCGCAGGTCCTCGAAGTGCCCCGAGCGCACCGTGACCTGGTAGAGGACGATCGCCGTGAAGACGATCCACATGATGGGGAAGAGGCCGAAGACGGCTCCCTCGGTCGCGGCGAGTCCCGCGAGGGTGATCGGCATCTTGAAGAAGATGACGGCCACGAGGATGGCGACGGCGACTGCTGAGAGGCCGGCCCAGTGGGCCTTCCACTTCAGGACGCCGAGCGTGACGAAGATCGTCACCAGGGGGAGCAGGGCCACCAGGGCGGAGATCGCGAGGCTGTCGGCCACAGGTGAGATCTCGGGTTGGAATGCGGTTGGTAGTGCGGCGAGCGTCGTCATCATCTCGTTCTCCGGGTGCACGTCGTCGGGCGGGGAGCAGTAATGGTCAGACCATTCCTGATGGCACGACGATAGGGCCACCCCGGTCTCGCCGTCAATGGTCAGACCATATTTTTCTGAAATGGTCTGACCTCATGGTCGCGGTGGGATCGGCCGTGACATCCTGTGCTCGTGACCGACGCTGCCGCCCCTGACCGGGCCACCTCTGGCCTGAAGGCCTACGAGGTCGTGCTCGAGTGGGTCGACGCGGGGATCCTCGACGGACGGCTCTCGGTCGGCGACACCCTGCCGGCCGAGCGTGAGCTGGCTAGGATGCTCGAGGTCGGTCGGTCGGCGGTGCGCGAGGCAGTCCGCACGCTCGAGGCCCAGGGGGTCGTGCGCTCGTCCGTCGGCGCCGGCGCGGCCGGCGGCACGATGATCACGGCCGTCCCGAGCGGTGCGCTCGGTCGGCTGCTGCGGCTGCACGTGGCCCTGGCCAACTTCCCGCTGCCCGACGTCGTCGAGGTGCGCGTCGCGCTCGAGACCCTGAGCGTGCGCCTCGCCGCCGCCCATGCGACGCCCGAGCACCTGGCCGAGATGGAGCGTCTGCTCGCGCAGATGGAGGACCCGCAGGTGGACCGGGAGACCTTCAACGACTGCGACACCGACTTCCACGTGCTGCTGGCCCGCGCCGCCGGCAACCACCTGGCCCGCGACTTCACGGCCGCGATCCGTGAGTCCATGCGGCTGCCGATCCTCGACGCCTTCCGCACCGTCGGTACGTGGGAGGAGGTCGCGGACAAGCTGCGCGCCGACCACCGCAGCATCGTCGAGGCGGTCACCGCGGGCGATGGCGACCGGGCGGCTGCCGTGACGGAGGAGCACATCCGCTCCGCCTGGCGGCTCATCACCAGCTGAGCCCGCCCCCTTCGCTCGCAGGTCCTTGAGGTCGTGCGGCTACTTGAGGAACTTGCTGGTCCGCCGGTCGGCCAGCGGCTTGCCGCCCGTCTGGCAGGTGGCGCAGTACTGGAGCGACCGGTCGGCGAAGCTCACCTCGCGCACGACGTCACCGCACACCGGGCAGGTCTCGCCGGTGCGGCCGTGCACGCGCATCCCGGACCGCTTGGCGTCCTTGAGCTGG
>JAKDKQ010000466.1 GCA_030453295.1 Janibacter sp. | reverse complement strand
TCATATGTTCGACCACCGACAACGCTCCCCAACCAGACCAACTGGGGACAAGCGCTCCCTTCGGGCCGGGGATGTGGACGACGTCGCAGCTACGCGACGTGCTCTTCGTACTCGCGGTCCCCGCGAAAGGGCATCAGGGTCTGGGCGACGAGTCCCTGCGGGACGGTCTCGAGCTTGAGGACGCCGTACTCCTGCGGCCAGCTGCCGTCGCGGGGGAGCTTGAAGCTGCCCATGAGCATGTCGACGATCGGCAGGTGGATGGCGTAGTTGCGGTCCCAGTAGTCGACGTGCCGCGCGTGGTGCCAGTGGTGGTACCGGGGGAGGACCACGAGGTACTCCAGCCAGCCGAACCGCACCCCGATGTTGGCGTGGGCCACCACGGCCTGCAGACCGACGAGGATCACGTAGGCGTTGACTGCGGCGGTCGAGAAGCCCAGGACCATCAGGGGGAGCAGCACGATGCTGCGGGTCAGGACGGTCTCCACCAAGTGCACGCGGGAGCCTGCCAGCCAGTCCAGGTCGCGACTGGAGTGGTGCACCGCGTGGAAGCGCCACAGCGTCTTGATCCGGTGGTAGGCACGGTGCAGCGTGGCCTGCGCGAGGTCGGCAGCGAAGACGGCGAGGAGGAACTGCGCCCACAGGGGGAGCCCGACGACCACGGCCTTGACCGAGTCGATCGCGATGGCCGCGGCCACGGTGGTCGTCGTGGTGGTCACGACGATGAGGATGAACTGCACGAGGACGTGGCTGAGGAAGAAGTAGCAGACGTCCGTGCGCCAGCCGGGCCGCAGGATGGCGTGCGGTCGGTGGGCCAGGTAGTGCTCCAGCGGGATGAAGACCACCGCGGAGAAGAAGAGCGACAGGATGAACCAGTCGACGCCCAGCGAGTAGGGGGTGGCCGAGACCTTGTCCATGGGGACCTCGGCCCCGCCGAGGAGGACCGCCGCGGAGACGGCGACCAGGCCGACGAGCGCGATCTTGCGTCGTTGACCGGCCAGGACCGCCACGGTGCCGATCAGGAAGGTCGCCACCAGGCCGAAGAGCAGCAGGCCGCGAGCGAAGCCTGAGGTGTAGACGGCTCGGAACTCCTGACTGGTCAACAGCTCGGGGTAGTGGAAGCACAGCACCGCGAGCAGGCAGAGGACGCCGAACCAGGCGGCGGTGTACGGCAGGAGGCGACGGTCGGTGGAGAGCATGGCTCGAGCGTATGAATCCCCCCGGTACTGCCGCCTGAGGCGCTGTACTCAAACCGGGGCCTCGAGACGCCCGCTGCGCGGGCTCCTCGGCCAGCGTTGGTGGACGTGCGGGGCGGACTCCTCAGCCAGCGCTGCGCGGGGATAGAGTTCGACGGTGCCCGACCGGGCACCTCGAACCGTCCCACAGGAGTTCCCCGTGCCAGCCCAGATCACCATCAACGTCGCCGGAGACGAGCGATCGGTGGACCAGGGCACTACCGCCGCGGACCTCTTCGAGGGTGACCGGGCCGTACTCGTGGCCCGGGTCAACGGCGAGCTGCGCGACCTCGCCCACGAGATCGCCGCCGGCGACGTCGTCGAGCCCGTGACGGCCGCCGAGCAGGATGGCCTCGACGTGCTGCGTCACTCGACCGCTCACGTCCTCGCCCAGGCCGTCCAGCAGATCAACCCCTCGGCCAAGCTCGGCATCGGCCCGCCGATCCGCGACGGCTTCTACTACGACTTCGATGTCGAGGAGCCCTTCACCCCCGAGGACCTCAAGGCCCTCGACAAGGCGATGCAGCGGATCATCAACGAGGGCCAGACCTTCGAGCGCCGCGAGATCACCGACGACGACGCCCTCGTCGAGCTCAGCGACGAGCCGTACAAGTGCGAGCTCATCGGCCTCAAGGGCGGCGCGTCCGAGGATGCTGCCGAGGGCGCGTCCGTCGAGGTCGGTGGTGCCCAGCTGACGATCTACGACAACGT
>JAKDKQ010000465.1 GCA_030453295.1 Janibacter sp. | reverse complement strand
AGCCGTTGATCTCCTTCAGGACCGCCTCGGCGTCGGTCTCGCCGTGCTCGTCCTTCGGGTAGTCCCAGGTCATGTCGAGCAGCGGTCGGTCCCGCTCGTCGGTCGAGTCCTTCAGTCGCTCGCGGATGCGCACGCCCAGCTCGTGGAAGAACTCCAGCTCGCTCTGCGCGTCGCCCGGGGGTTGGACCGCCTGGTGGTGCCACTGGAGCATGCGCTGGGTCTGGGTGAAGGTCCCCGATTTTTCGACGTGGTTGGCCGCGGGGAAGAAGAAGACCTCGGTGTCGATGTCCTCGGTCTTGAGCTCGCCGCTGGCGATCTCCGGAGAGTCCTTCCAGAAGGTCGCCGACTCGATGAGCTGGAAGTCGCGCACGACGACCCACTTCAGGTGGGTCATGGCCAGGCGCTGCATCTTGCCGTGGGCCGACCCGACCGCGGGGTTCTGCCCGATGACGAAGTAACCCTCGACCTCGTCGTCGAGCATCGCCATGACGCTCTGGTAGGTCCCGTGGGCACCCGTCAGGCGTGGCAGGTAGTCGTAGCAGAAGTTGTTGTCGGGAGTGGCCGCATCGCCGAACCAGGCCTTGAGCAGGCTGGCGGTGTAGGACGGCGCCTCGGTCCAGAAGCCCTTCTGCAGCGGGGAGCTGATGCTCGCCAGGTACTCCTCGTAGGTGTCGTGCTTGCCGACCATCGGCATCGGCAGGTACCCGGGGAGGATGTTGAAGAGCGTCGGGATGTCGGTCGACCCCTGGATGCTCGCGTGCCCGCGCAGCGCCATGATCCCGCCACCTGGGCGGCCCATGTTGCCCATGAGCAGCTGGAGGATCGCGGCCGTGCGGATGAACTGAGCGCCCAGGCTGTGCTGGGTCCAGCCCAGCGCGTAGGCGAAGCAGGTCGTGCGCTCACGGCCGGAGTTCTGCGTCAACGCGTCGGCGATCTGCTGGAACTGCCACTGCGGGATGCCGCAGACGTCCTCGACCATCTGGGGCGTGTAGCGCGAGTAGTGCCGCTTGAGGACCTGGAAGACCGAGCGCGGGTGCTGCAGGGTCTCGTCGCGGATGACCCGGGCGTGCTCGAGGGCGGGCCCGGCGCCACCGTGCTGGTCGCCCGCCGCACGCGCGCTCTTGCTGGAGCCGTGCTCGTGGCCGCCGGTGGGGCCACCGACGTCGTCGCCGGAGGCACCCCCTTCGTCGTCGGTGCGCTCGTCGTAGGCCCACGACGACATGTCGTAGGTGCCGGTCTCCGGGTCGTAGCCGGAGAAGACACCGTCGAGGTCCTCGGTGTCGACGAAGTCCTCGCTGACGAGCGTGGCCGCATTGGTGTAGGCGACGACGTAGTCGTGGAAGTAGAGGTCCTTGGCCAGGACGTGGTTGATCAGGGCACCCAGCAGGACGACGTCCGTGCCGGCGCGGATCGCGGCGTGCGTGTCAGCGATCGCCGAGGTGCGGGTGAAGCGGGGGTCGATGTGGATCACCCGGGCGCCGCGGGCCTTGGCCTCGGCTACCCACTGGAAGCCCACGGGGTGGCACTCGGCCATGTTGGAGCCCTGGATGATGATGCAGTCTGCGTTGGCCATGTCCTGCAGGGACTGGGTGGCGCCGCCGCGCCCGAAGGAGGATCCCAGACTGGGAACCGTGGCGGAGTGTCAAATACGCGCCTGGTTCTCGATCTGTATCGCGCCGGAAGCCGTGTACAGCTTCTTCATCAGGTAGTTCTCTTCGTTGTCGAGGGTCGCGCCCCCGAGCGAGGCGATGCCCATCGTGCGGCGCAGTCGACGACCCTTGTCGTCGACCTCCTGCCACTTGTTGGCACGAGCCTCCAGGTAGCGGTCGGCGACCATGTCGATCGCCTCGTCGAGCTCGATCCGCTGGAACTGCGTGGCCCCCGGCGCCCGGTAGAGCACGTGGGTCTGACGGGTGGGGGAGTTGACCAGCTGCTCGCTCGCGGC
>JAKDKQ010000464.1 GCA_030453295.1 Janibacter sp. | reverse complement strand
GTCAGTACCTGGGCGACCACTCCTTCGGCAACGGCACGCTGGCCGACTTCCTCGGCGCGATGGAGAGTGCCAGCGGGATGGAGCTGGCGGACTGGAGCCAGGCCTGGCTGCTCACCGCCGGGGTCGACACCATCGCGGTCGATCGGGCCGGAAGCGTGACCCGTCAGGCGCCTGCTGACTACCCCGCCGACCGGCCGCACGCCTTCGACATCGCGACCTACACCGACGGTGTGGAGACCTCGCGCAGCGCGCTCACCCTCGCCACCGACCGCGAGCAGGTGGAGGGGCTTGACCTCGACGCGGCCCTCGTCCTGCCCAACGCGGGGGACCTCACCTGGGCCACCCCACTCCTCGACGAGCCCTCCTTGGCGGCGCTGCCCACCGAGCTGGCGCGCCTGACCGATGCGCAGGCCCGGGCCGTGATCTGGGTCGGTCTGCGTGACGGTGTCGCCCTCGCCCACGTCGACCCGCGGCTCCTCGTCGACCTCGGCGAGGCGGCTCTGCCGACCGAGACCAATGACTCGATCTTCTCGCGGGCGGGCATGCACCTGACCGGCCGCGTCATCCGGGTGCTCCTGCCCGAGGGCGAGCAGGACGCCGCGCGGGCCCGCATGGCGGGCGTCGGCGAGCAGGTCCTCGCGAGCGCCGAGCCGGGCTCCTCCATGGCGCTGCACGCAGCTCGCCTCATCGCCCGCACGACCGATGACGTCGACGGCCGGCTCCTCCCGTGGTCGCAGGGGCGCGACCTGCCGGCGGGCCTGGAGGGCGACGCCGACTTCCGCTGGATCCTCCTGGGGCAGCTGACCCGGCGCGGGCTCATCGGTGCCGCCGAGATCGACGAGGCCCTCGCCCGGGACCAGACGATGAGTGGCCAGCTCGGTGCACTCACCGCGCGGGCCGCGATCCCGACGGAGCAGGCCAAGTCCGACGCATGGGCGGACCTCACGACCAACCGCGAGCGGAGCAACTACGAGCTCATCGCGATCGCGGCCGGCTTCTGGGGACCACAGGACCTCTCGCTCGTCGAGCCCTACGTCGCGCGCTACTTCACCGACATCCCGCCGATGACGGCCTGGCTCGGCGAGGACGCCCTCTCGCGGGTGGCGTCGATGGCCTACCCCTCGCGCTTCGTCACCAACGAGACGCTCGAGCTCTCCCGCGCAGCGCTCGCCGGTGACCTCCAGCAGGGGGTGCGCCGCTCGATCGTCGACCAGCAGTCCGAGCTCGAGGAGGCGCTCGCCTCGCGGCGGGCCTTCCCGCCCGCTGGCTGACCCCCCTTCGCCCGCATTTCCTTAAGGAAATGCGCACCCAGACCGCATCTCCTTAAGGTCGTGCGCACCCGGGGCGTATCTCCTTAAGGTCGTGCGCATCCAGTGCGGTCTAGGCAGTTGCGGTGACGACGATGCGCCCGGTGCTCGCGCCGCCGGCGATGCGCGTCAGCGCGGCCGGGACCTCCTCGAAGCCGAACCGCTCCGCCACGAGCGGCTCGATCTGCCCCGCGTCAGCGAGGCGGACGAGGTCGGCGTGGCACGCGCGCATCGACTCCGGCTCGTGCTGCTCGTAGAGCCACAGGTGCAGCCCGAGGATCGAGTAGTTCTTCACCATCGCGTGGTTGAGCCGCGGCTCGGGGATGCGCCCACTGGCGAATCCGACGACGACGATCCGCCCCTCGAAGGCGATGCACTTCGTGCTCGCCGTGTACGACGGCCCGCCGACCGGGTCGTAGACGACATCGGCGCCGCGCCCGTCGGTGACCTCCTTCACGCGCGTGATGATGTCCTCGGCCTTGCGTTCGATGACGACGTCGCAGCCGAGCCGCTCGGCGATCTCCACCTTGTCGGCGCCGCCGACGACGCCGATGACGCGTGCTCCGGCGGCCTTGCCGAGCTGGACGGCTGCCGACCCGACGCCACCGGAGGCGGCGTGGACGAGGAGGGTCTCCCCTTCGCGCA